>JBCNVH010000001.1:0-8631 GCA_039630295.1 Aquificaceae bacterium
GAGGCGGCATGAGCGAAGGACATCATGGTCTTGAACTTCTGTGGAAGGGTCTTAACATACTGGCTTTTCTCGGTATAGTATACTATTTTGGTAAAAAACCAATTTCTGAAGCCTTTAACAGATACTTTCAGGGTTTGACCCAGAAGCTCCTTACCTCAGAAAGTGAGTTAAAAGAGGCTCAGGAAGAGCTAAAGCGGGCTAAGGAAAGCCTTCAGGATGCGCAGAGGAGATACGAGGAACAGCTTAAGCTCTCTCAGGAGACCGCAAAAACCATAAGGGAAGAAGAAGAGAGGAAGGCTCAGGAGGTGGCAAAAAGGATAAGAGAAAATGAAGGAAGTCATCGAGATAGAGCTCAAGAAGGCAAAGGAAGAGCTCTGTGCTATGGGTGCGGAGAGGGCACATAATCTGGCGGTGCAGATGTTAAAAGAGAGGTTTAAAGAGGAAAAGGTGCAGAAGGCTTACATAGAAAGACACCTTAAAAGGCTGGAGGTAGAGGGATGAACCCAAGACCGGGAAGTGGTGAGAAAGGTGGCAAAGATATTCCTTGAAAAAACTCCAAAGGAAAAGGGTGAACTGAGGAAAACCTCGGAGCTCCTCCATTTCATATACGGACTTTACAGGTCGGATAAAAAACCTTTAGAGGTTTTTCATACTGAACCCTACCATACCCAGAGAAGAAGCTGAACTTTCTCAGGAAACTAGAGAAAGGTTTGGAGCAAGTGAAAAGCTGGATGAAGTTTTTGACTACATTCTTGAGATAAATGCGGTGCCTCTTCTTGGTGAGATAAGAAGGGTTTATGATTAACTGAGGGTGGAAAAACTCCTTAAGGTTAGCAAAGCTCTGCTGGTGCTGGCAAGAAGGGTGGATGAGAAGGAAATTGAAAGGATAAAGGCGGTCACAAAAAATCTTACCGGGCAGAGATTACGAGTTTGAGGTGGTGGAAGACCCTGAACTCATAGGTGGCTTTCTACTGAAGACTTCAAGCCTCGTGCTGGATGCTTCGGTAAAAAGGGGTCTGGAGACCCTCCTGAAGACCTGAAATGGAATATCCTGCGCAGAAGTTTGAGGAACTTTCAAAAAGGTTAAAGTCCATGGCTATACCGCCCGAGTTTGACCTGGAACTTTTCCTGCCTGATAGGGACGGCGTTGACTACCCAAAGGTGGTTATAACCTACCTTGAGGGCGATGAAGAGGGTCCGCAAAAGGAGCTGGTGTTTAACGAAGCCTATTGGGGTTCTTCTGTGGAAAACCTGCTCGGTGCGGTTATGCATCAGTTAAAAGCCCTTATGGAAGAGCTTCAATCCTTCGAAGGAGAATAGAGGAGGTGTGAGATGGAAAGAACTCTGGTAATAGTAAAACCGGATGCCTTCGAAAAGGGGGCGACAGGAAAGATAATCGACAGGTTTTTATCTGAGGGCTTCCGGCTGAGAGCTCTGAAGCTTTTTAAGTTTACCAGAGATCAGGCGGAGGGGTTCTACGCGGTGCATAGAGAAAGACCCTTTTTTGGTGAGCTGGTGGGTTTTATGGTCTCCGGTCCTGTGGTTGCCATGGTGCTGGAAGGTGAGGATGTGATAAGGAGGGTAAGGGAGATAATTGGACCTACCGACAGCGAAGAGGCAAGAAGGGTGGCACCCGGTTCTTTAAGAGCTCTTTTTGGCACTGACAAGGGCAGGAACGCGGTGCATGCCTCGGACTTAAACAAATTCCGCGGATTACGAAATACCCTTTATCTTTTCACAGCTTGAGATGGTTTGAAGGACGAGCTCCTTAAGAGCTTCTATGTAAGTAGGATGGGTCTTAAGGGTTGGGATCCTTACAAAACCCACCCCTCTCTCTCTGGCTATGGAGCCATAGAGGTAGTAGAACTAGTAGAGGGTCTCCGAATGCTCAGGTAAAGGAAATAGGTATGAGTGCCACCTTCTTAATACCAGAGGCTATAAGCTCCTCTAAAAGGTTTTGTGTAAAGGGCTCAAGCCATCTGGTAGGTCCTACCTTGCTCTGATACCCGAGGGCGTGGTCAACACCCGGGAAGTGTTCCATGATAAGCCTTACCGTTTCCTCCGTCTGTATCTTGTAAGGATCACCTTCTCTTATGATACTCAGGGGGAGGCTGTGGGCGGTAAAGAGGAAAAAATACCCTTCTGGGTCTGGCAGATGTTCTCTTATGTTTTCCACCATAGCCCTTATGTAAGTAGGATGGTTATGGTAGCAATTGACCCTGTATATAGGCAAAGAGGCGGGATAAAAGTAAGGTTTTTCCTGACCCCTCAGGGTGGTAAGGTTAAAGTGGGTGCCCCTTGAGAAGAACCTTCTGAAAACCCTGTCAAACTCGTTAAGGGAGGAGCCAGTTGTGGTCCTACTGTATTGAGGATAAAGAGGCAAAAGAATAAGTCTCTTCAGAGAATACCGGGAGAGCTCCCGGAGGGCTTCCTCCGTCATAGGATGCCAGTATCGCAGGGCAACCACCACCACAAAGCCTTCCCCCAGAGCCTCCTGAAGAGCCCGAGCCTGAGCTTCCGTCTGTTCTCTTTGGGGAGACTTACCACCCATGATTTGGTAGTAATGCCTCGTCTTCTTTGCCCTCAGTCTTGAGATAAGCCAGGCGAGTGGCTTTTGAAAAATTTTAGGAAACCTTACGATATCGTGGTCCGAGAAAAGGTTGTATAGAAAGGGCTGTATGGCTTTCAAACTGTCAGGACCTCCCATGCTCAGGAGAACCACACCGGTCATGGGGCAATTATACCAGCTCCTTTAGGTTTATTCTACCTTCGTATATTGCCTTTCCAACCACTACACCTTCCACCAGACCAAGAAGTTTTTTCAGGTCCTCAAGGCTTGCCACACCACCAGAAGCAAGAAGAGGTTTTCCGATAGACTTTTTAAACTCTCTGTAAGGCTCAGGGTCCACGCCCTGGAGCGTTCCATCTCTGTCTATGTTGGTGTAAAGGTATCCCCACAAAGGTTTTTTTTCATAAAGAAGGGCAAGCTCCTGGGGTTTGAAAGAACTCTCTTCCTGCCATCCACCCACAGCCACCCTGCCGCCTTTGGCATCCACCGCAAGGATAATCCTCTCAGGGAAAGACTCCAGTATCTCCTCAAAGGTGTCAGGTTCTTTCAAAGCAAGCGTGCCCACCACAAAAAGGTCCACACCTTCCTCCGCCAGTATCTGACAGCTCTTCAGGCTTCTTATACCACCACCCACCTGAAGGGTGCCGGAGAAGACCTTTCTTATAAGTCTTACAGAAGGTAGGTTTACGGGTAGTCCTTCAAGGCTTCCCTCCAGGTCCACCACGTGAAGCCTACGGAAGCCCAGGTCGTTAAAAAACCTTGCCATATCCTCTGGAGAGCTGGGATACACCTTCGCCTTTTCAAAATCGCCTTTGAAAAGCCTTACCACCTTACCTTCTTTCAGGTCTATGGCGGGTATTATAAAGCTCTTCATCTTCATAGTATCCGTGGTCTTCCAGGATAAAAGCCCTGCGACGTATTTACATCGGCAAGTCTTAACTCTCTCTCAACCTCTATTTTTTCTGCCAGAACCCAGAAGCCGAGCTCCTCCATATTCCTGACTATCCACCTGAGCATCTATCCTCCTTTCAGGAAAAAACCGCCAAGTTTTATCATGTCTGGTAGGTTGATAAGCGTCACTCCAAGGCGGTAGTTCCAGATTTCCTTTACAAGCTCCACCAATTGCTCCTTAAGTAGCTATTTTACTAAAGTTTTGCTGCGTCCAATAATCAAGCCAATATCACTCTGAACTCCTTACACCCCCTACTCACAGCCCGATAAAATAACATCAGCTCCTTCACTATATTTTTAACTAAGGTTTTGCACGGGTTGCGTCTTTATATCAATCCTAAGCCTTTGACCTCCATTAAACCCATGATTGATAAGGTTTCTGTAAGTGTCCTGGTTTTATGGTTCTTTTTCACGACAGCTATTATAAAACCCCTGATAATCAAGCACTCTGTGAGTATTTGATAACAGCGTGCTAAGTTTATGTATGGTGTCTTTAGCACCTCTGACTGCGAGGTCTGCTCTTATAGTAGAATAAATGAGATAGGAATGAAAACTATGGTATCCAGAAAAGAGGGTTTCTTTGACTGTTTATCTCTGAGCTTTCCTTTTGCGAACCGACAACACACATCCCATAAACTTGATAGATTACCGTGAAGAGAGATAGGGTTTCTTTTGTCTGTCAGGAGTGTGGTTTTTCAAGCCCCAGATGGTTTGGTAGGTGCCCTTCCTGTGGTGCATGGAATTCTATAGTGGAAGAGAGAGAGCTTCCCAGGACGGTCCTAAGAACCTCTGGGGAGAGGGTGGCAAGACCGGTGCTCAGCTGGGGAGAGGAAAAGCTGGAGAGGTTGAGCACGGGTTTTGTAAACCTTAACCATGCCATGGGTGGGGGTCTCGTAAGTGGGCAGGTGGTTTTGCTGGCAGGTGAGCCGGGCATAGGAAAGTCCACCCTTCTTCTCCAGCTCTCTGACAGCTTTTCAAGAGAATATGGTAATGTCCTCTACGTTTCTGGGGAAGAGTCTCCCTCACAGATTGCCTTAAGAGCTAAAAGGCTTGCTGTTTCCTCCGAGAGGCTCATGACCCTTCCCGAGACCAACCTTGAAGCACTGCTTCAAACCCTTCAGGAAGAGAGACCCTCGCTCCTTGTGGTGGACTCCATACAAACCCTTTACAGCTCAGAGCTCCAGTCCTCTCCGGGTTCGGTGGCTCAGGTAAGAGAGTGCGCCTTCAGGCTCTCTGAAGCCTGTAAAGCTCTGGGCATACCTCTCTTTCTGGTAGGTCAGGTAAACAAAGAGGGCATGGTGGCAGGTCCGAAGGTTCTGGAACATCTGGTGGATACGGTCTTGTATTTTGAGGGGGAAAGGTTCAACTTCTACAGGGTTCTTAAAGTTATAAAGAACCGTTTCGGTGCAGGTGGAGAGCTGGTCTTTTTTAAGATGTCAGACAGAGGTCTTGAGGAAGTGCCCGAGCCTTCCGCCTTCCTCCTTCAGGAAAGGGTCAGCTCTTCCGGTAATGTGATATTCCCCCACACGGAAGGTAGCAAGCCTTTACTTCTTGAAGTTCAGTCTCTCACCATACATGCTCTCTACACAACCCCCCAGAGGAGAACGCAGGGTTTTGACCCAAACAGGCTTTCTCTTATACTTGCGGTGCTTGAAAAGGAGGCAAAGGTCTTTACAAGAGACAGAGATGTGTTTGTTAACGTGGTGGGTGGTGTGAAAGTGGAAGAGCCTGCCATAGACCTTGCAGTCGCCCTTGCAATAGCGAGCTCCGTCAAGGACAGACCAGTAGGGGACTTTATAGTCTTCGGCGAGCTTGGGCTCTCCGGAGAGGTGAGGTCCGTGCACTTTGCCCAGGAGAGACTAAAGGAAGGCTTGAGGTTTGGTTTTGCGAAGGCAATAGTGCCAAAGGGTTCCTATGTGGAGGTTGAGGGGATGGAGGTCCTGCCGGTGAAGCATCTGAGAGAAGCTCTGGAGATTATAATTTAACACTGTGAAGGTGCTTCTGGTGGAGGATGACAGACTTTTGGGGGAGTCTCTCAAGGAATACCTCACCTCCGAGGACCTGAAGGTGGACTGGTTGGAAGACAGCAGGGAGTTCTTTGACCTTCTGGAGGTTTCCACCTACGATGTGATAGTGCTTGACCTTATGATGCCCCATGTGGGTGGGGAGGAGCTTCTGAAAGAGCTCAGAAGGAGAGGAGACAGGACGCCCGTCCTTATCCTGACCGCAAAGGGCAGGATTGAAGACAAGGAGAGGTGCTTTTCTCTGGGTGCGGATGATTACCTTACAAAACCCTTTGAACCAAAGGAGCTCCTTCTACGGATAAGGGCTCTTCACAGGAGGATGGTAAAGGAAGAGAGGGTAAAACTTGGGATTGTGGAGGTGGACCTGCAATCCTGCAAGCTATGGGTAGGAGGTAGAGAGGTGAGGATAAGTAAGAAAGAATGGCTACTTCTGAAGTATCTGGTGGAGAACAGAGGAAGGTTTGTTTCCACCTCCGAGCTTCTTAACTATGTGTGGGGGGATGAGCCGGTAGGTGATGAGGTGGTCCGAGCCCACATAAAGAACCTGAGGAAGGTTCTCCCGGAGGGTTTTATTCTCTCACACAAGGGCTGGGGTTACAAGATTGAGGGCTGAGAAATTCTGGCTTTACTTTTCTCTTTCCTTTCTTCTGGTGGTGGGTTTCAGTCTTATAAACCTGACGGTTTTTATGGAGATGAAAAAAGAGGAGGAAGAACAGCTCTACCTGCTTGCCAACCAGCACTTCAAGCACTATCTTTGCAACCCGGAATACAGGGGTGACGAGTATGTATCCATAAACCCGGAGCGGGAAGGGGGTTACAGGATTTACATATTTGAAGAACCCGGAAACCCCCTAAGGGCGGTAAGAGTAGGCATAAGGCAGGAAATTTTTGAAAAGAATAGGGACAGGCTTCTCAAAAAGCTCCTCTTTTTGGAGTTTATTCTTGTGTTTACTCTGGTTTTTCTGTATCAGGCGGTGGTGGAAGGTTACATAAAAAAGCTGAAGGAAAAGGAAGGGTGGATTAGGGGACTTATGCTTTCCTTGACGCACAGGTTGGGAAACTTCATGGCTACCCAGAAGGTGCTCCTTGCCCTTCTGAAAAAAAGCTATCCTGAGGAAATTAACCTTAAAAAGCTTGAAAAGAGTCTGAAAAAAGCCCAGAGAGACTTTCACATCTTCACAAACCTGGTAAGAGAGGATAAGGGTCTGGAAATTTTGGAGCTTAACCTTAGTGAGTATGTGCGGGAGAGCCTCGGGTATTTTGAGGACCAGCTGGAAAAGAAGAGAGTTATACTCGGGCTGAGAGATTTATGGGTGCGTATGGACAGGGCGGACCTTGAGGATGTGCTATACAACCTCATAGGAAACGCGGTTAAGCACTCAGAGAGTTTCCTCCACATAAGGATATGTCCCAGGGGTAAAACCCTAATAGTCAGCAACGACGTGGGGAGAGGGGCGGGTGTGGGTATGGGTATGGGTGCGGAGCTAACCCGAAGTGTGTTGAAAAGGTATGGTTATGAACTGAGGATTAGACTCAAAAGGCGTTATACCGCCTTTCTGCGTTTTACATAGCAGGACTTAGCTCTATTCTCAACTGATGACCTGTTTCCATATCCTTCAGGGTGTAGAAGTTACCCGCCTTTTCCTCCTCACCTACCAGAACCGCATACCTGGCACCCAGTCGGTTGGCAAGCTCCAACTGTTTTTTAAGACCCGCCCTCTTGTAGGAGAGCTCCACTCTCTTGCCCTCGGAACGGAGAGCCTTTGCTACCAGAAGGGCGTAGTCCATAACGTCACCAAAGGGTATAAGCATGTAAAGGGGGTCCTCCGGAAGCCTTTCCCTTACCAGCAGGGAAAGCCTTTCAACACCTACCGCAAAGCCCACAGCGGGGGTTGGGGGTCCACCCATCTCCTCCACAAGATAGTCATATCTTCCACCCGCTATTAGGGTAATGTCCAGCTCCTCCGAGACCGCCTCGAAGACCGTCTTTGTGTAGTAGTCAAGACCTCTAACCAGATTGGGGTTCTCTCTGTAGGGTATGGAGAGAAGGGTCAGGTATTCCTTTAGCTTTGAATAATGCTCTCTGCACTCCTCACAGAGAAAATCCACCATTTTTGGTGCCTCCCTCACTGCCTCCTTACAGGTTGGCACCTTGCAGTCAAGCACCCTGAGAGGGTTTCTATCACTCCTGTCCACACATACCTCGCACAGGTGACCGGTGACCGCCCTGAGATAGGTGCTGAGGGCTTCTCTGTAGGGAGGTCTGCAAACCTTACAGCCTATAGAGTTTATCTCTATGATAACCTTTGCATCCAGCTCCGAGAGTATTTCATACACGATCTGTATTATCTCCGCATCCACGAGAGGGTCCAGCGAGCCAAAGACCTCTGCCCCTATCTGGTGAAACTGTCTGTATCTGCCCGCCTGAGGTCGCTCGTGGCGAAACATGGGACCCTCATAGAAAAGCTTCGTGTAGGGCTTTAGGGCGTATAGTCTGTTCTGTATGTAAGCTCTGACTGCACCCGCAGTGCCCTCCGGTCTAAGGGCAAGCCATCTACCCTTCCTGTCCTGAAAGGCAAACATCTCCTTCTGCACTATATCCGTAGTTTCTCCGATACTACGTTTAAAGACCTCTAAATACTCCACCACGGGAAGAACTATCTCTTCAAAGTTATAGAGCCTTAACTTTTCCCTTACGAGCTCGGAGACCCTTCTGAATCTCCTCAGCTCCTCTCCAAAAAGGTCGTGAAAGCCTCTAACGCTTTGGAACTCAGACATGTAAAATAATTTATAGTCTTTAAGGCTTAGAGCACATCTCCTATTTCCATACCTACCGCACCCGCAAGTAGCATCTCTTCCACGGCCCTCTCTGAGTCTCCCGGTTTTACATCCACACCCTTTATACCATCAAGTAGCAAAACCGCACTGTAACCAAGGTTTATGGCACCCAGCAGTGTGTTCCGGACGCAATAATCCGTTGCCACACCACCCACAAAGACCCTTTTTATACCTCTTTCCTTTAGAAGACTGTCAAGAACGGTTCCCTGAAAACCCGAGTAAGCGTCAAAATCCCCGCTCGTGCCCTTG
>JBCNVH010000010.1:0-4280 GCA_039630295.1 Aquificaceae bacterium
TTATATTCTAATTATATCAAATGTCAAGCACCAAACAGCCTATTTATGGCGTTTATCACATAGAGCCTTATCTTTGTGGCAGAGGTGTCCTCCAGCTCCGTTTCAAAGGCAAGTTTTGTTCCTGCCCCTCTTCCATTATGCCCACCAGCCTGTGTGTGAGACCACTCCATGCTTCTTTACCCGATATCTTGAAGTTCAGGGTTTTGCCAAGCATCATAGGAATGAGAGAGGTGTCAAAGGCTACAACCGATAAACCCCCTTCAGAGATATCCACGGGCTCAAAGATTTTGTATACACCGCCAAGCTTTATCAGAACGGTAAAGCCAAAATCTCTCTGCACCGGCACCCTCGGTTTGCTCCTGTCTCCGAATTTACCTTCTCCCGCATAGAAGATGTTGACTATTAATTTATCGTTCTTACCCACCACTCTTGCAGGTAGAAGCAGGTTCATGTAGCCAAGTCTTATTACGTCTCCTACCAGTATAAACTTCTTGGCAAGAGATGTGGGAGAGAGAAGGATCTTCCCTTCCTGATAGCTTAGTTTCTGGAGCTTTGTGTGGAAGAGGACTCCCTCCTCCATAACCTTGTATACGTCAACGAACTGTTCCATTCAGAAGCCCCTCCATTAGCCTTTCCATACCCATGCCTTTTCTAACCTTTAAAGTATAATGGCTCTATCCAGGTTTAGCAAGAATTTAACCAACTCTTCACCTTCTTCAAAAAAGAAACAGTTCCCTCCACCCTTGGCACACTCCTCGTAAGCGTATTTCATATGATTTCCGTAGAAGAGGCAAAGATCTATGCGAAGGTCCCTGCAGGTTCTACCTATCTCTCTATGGTAGAGCTCTGACCCTTGACCAAGTTCAAGCATGTCCCCCAGCACCGCAACCCTGTATCCTTGAAAGAGGCTCAGGCTCCTAAGCGCCAGCCTTACGGAGGGTGGGTTTGCGTTGTAGGTGTCGTCGATGATTACAAGCTCACCCCTTCTCATAACCCTAAACCGACCCTCCACAGGATGGAATTCCTTAAGGTATTCCGTCAGCCCCCTCCAGTCAATTCCAAGAGCTTCCAGCACACGGAAGGCACAGAGAGCATTCTCCACCACCGCAAGGCTCGGGACGGGTATGAAGAGTGGGACAGCCTTTACTTTGAAACGGACACCCTCAAGATAAAGGCTTATGTCCTCAGCCCGGAAGTCCTCTCCACCAAAGGTCAGCTTTCCGGGTATCTGATAGCAGTGCGAGACATCGAAGGGGCATACACCCCGGTCTTCTTTCCCCATAGAATAAAAAACCTCACCATTTCCCAGCACTACATCGTCAAGACATCCAAAGATTTTTCCACATGCTCTCTCTCCTATGGCAGTGATAGCTCTCACCTGAGGTCTTACTATCTCCACCAATTTTTTAACCTCTCCCCTCTGGCTTGCACCCATCTCCACCACCCAGTAATCACATTCCTCTTCAAAGTTGGCTATGGAGAAAGGAACACCTATCTGAGAGTTGTAGTTTCTTGGAGTTTTACAGACCTTCCCTAACTTGGAAAGTAAAAAGGCAACCAGTTCCTTGGTTGTGGTCTTTCCGGCGGAGCCTGCTATCGCCACAACCTTACCTTTAAACCTGTCTCTTCGCCAGCGAGCAAACTTTCCGAGCGCCTGAGGTGTGCTTTCCACTATTATCTGGGGCACTTCTCTGGATAGCTCTAATTTCCTTTCGCACAGGACAGCCACAGCACCCCTACGGACCGCCTCCTCTACAAAATTATGTCCGTCGTGAACCTTGCCCCTCAGAGCAACAAAGACCTGCCCCTCCAGTATGCTCCTGCTATCTATGGAAAAACCCCTGAAGCTCCGCCCTCTTCCAAAGTGAATTCCCCCGAGAAGGCTGGCAAGTTCATAGGTTTCCATGGATTAAATTATATTGACCTATAATCTTGCTTTTGGTAAAGGTAAATATCTTCTCCAGTGCCTCTCTGTAATCGGAGAAGCTCTCCGGGTAAGAAGTCTGAAGGTAATCTATTTCAACACCCGCCTCCTTCATGGTATTGACCACGCCCAGGACCTTTTCCTTTGGAGGAATGTAGGGGGCTATAACCGCAAACTCGTCACCCCCAATGCGGAAGATGACAGGGCTCATTATATCTATCACATCTTCTTTCATTAGTTTCAGTATAACGTCTCTTATATCGTGCATGGCACAGCATTGAAGGTTTATTGCCCAGACCAGATTGCTGAGAGCCTGATTTCCCGCATCCCAGCCCTTCTCAAGGTTTATTCTGGTAAGGTTCCTTATGTCAAAGATGGTAAGGCAGAAGCTTTCCTTCTGTTCTATGAAGGCTTTTAAAGTTGGAAGGAAAAGGTCACCCTTTATAGCACCTGTATGGTCTATATACTGAAAGCTCCACCTAATCTTTTCTATATTCTGGTCTACATGAGAAGGGCTTATCTGGACATACTCTAAACCGCTAAAAACTTTGAGAGCATAGGGCACTATGTCCGGATCAAACTGTAGAGAGCTAAGCTTTTCCAACTCCTCCATTGCCTCATTCCAGCTTTTTGCTTTTTTGTATATCCTCCTTGCGGTCATGGCTTCGAAGGCATCCGCAACCGTGTAGACTCTGGCAAGCAAAGGGATATCTTTCCCACTCAGCCCGTGAGGGTAGCCTTTGCCGTCATATTTCTCCTGATGGTAAAGCAGAACTTCCAGAGCCTCCTTAGGAATTTCTGCCTTCTTTATCATCTCATGACCAAGCTTCACGTGTAGTTTCATAACTTCAAATTCTTCTCCTGTTAACTTTCCGGGTTTTAGGAGTATCACATCGGGTATGGCAATCTTGCCTATATCGTGCAGCATGCCGCCAAGCCTTAAAAGTTCAAGCTCTTTTGCAGAAAGCCCCATGCTTTCACCTATCTTGGTAGCGTAAAACACACCCCTGTCCGTGTGCCCCCTTGTGTAAACATCTCTGTATTCAAGAATGGTAAGGAGAATTTCCGCAAAGTTCTGCATATAACCTAAAATATAAATATATTGAAAGTGAAAGTCTTTTTAAGTTTCATCTTTTTGAGGAAAAGCGTATATGCCTGAACCATAGAAGGCTTATAAAGGACCAGAAAAGGAAAAAGGCAAGGGTGGTGTAGGTCATATACTGGTATCCCTGTTTCAGGACATACCCCCCCCATAGACCACCCAGGAAAGCTCCAAGAAACTGGATGGTATTGAAAAGTCCAAGAGACAGTCCTCTCAGGTCTCTGTGAGTTAGCTTCGTAAGCAAAGAAGGTATAAGCGCCTCAAGAAGGTTAAAACCGAGGAAGAAAAAGAGGACCATAAGGACCAGCCCCCAGAAGTTTCTCAAAAACTCAAAGCTCAGGAAGGAGAGCCCAATCAAAGAAAGAGCTAAGAGAAAGACCTCTCTGAACCTACCTTTTCTCTCAGCTACCACCACGGCGGGCAACATGAGGACAAGGGCGACAAGAATGGTGGGCAGGTATATCTTCCAGTGATGGATTTTGGGAAAGTTATAGCTGTAAACCAGCTCATAGGGCACCACGGTGAATAGGAGGACCAGATAGGCATGGAGCAGCCCTATGGAAAGGTTCAGAAAGAGCTGGTTTCCGTCCTTAAAGAGGGTAAAGAGGTTTGTGAGAGATGGATTTATCTCTCTATCTTTTGACCTTACCTCTGGCTCTGGCACCTGAAACATAAGGAGGAGGGTGGCAAAGAGACTGAGGAAGGCGGTGAGGAAGAAGAGGAAAGAAACACCCAGGCGCCCGGCGAGCACGGGAGCTAAAGCAAGGCTCAGGGCAAAGGTTATACCTATGGAAGCACCTATCTGGGCAAAGGCTCTTGTCCTGACCTCCTCCCTTGTCAGGTCTGCGGAGAGGGCAATCATGGCGGAGGAGACCGCACCAAAACCCTGCACGAAACGTGCAAAGACCATACTCCAGATATTACCCACGAAGCCTGCCATAAGGCTACCCAGAGCATAGGTTAGCATCCCCAGGAGGATGATGGGCTTTCTTCCGTGTTTGTCAGAGAGGTAGCCAAAGGGTATCTGAAGAAGAGCCTGAGCAAGCCCGTATATACCTATGGCAAGACCTATAAGCTGGGGCGTTGAACCTTCAAGGGTTTTCAGGTAGGGGGAAAGCACGGGAAGGAGTAAAAAAAGACCGAGCATCCGCACTGCAACCGCAAAGGTTATGCTGAGGACCACTTTTCTTTCCTGCGGTGTGAAGTCCCTGTGCATTATAGAAACTGCCTCAAAAACCTCAGGTCGTTCTCAAA
>JBCNVH010000100.1:0-5190 GCA_039630295.1 Aquificaceae bacterium
AAAGTTCTTGTAGTTTATACCAGCTTTCAGGTTAGCTATTGCCCAGCCAGAGGTCTTCTTTTCTTCAAGGTCTGTATCCACTTTGCTCTGAGTAGCGGTGGCTATGGTCTCTCCTTCAAGGAACCACACACCGGTGTCATACCTCAGCCCGAGCTTACCTCTCAAGGGTGGCACTTCCGCCACATCCTTGTCGTTTATGTTTATGTTTGGTTTCTTTTCCTTTCGACCTTCTACGTAGCTGGCTCCGGAGAAAAGGAAAAGATTTTCAAAGATGTTATAAGTAGAGCTCAGCTCAAAACCCAAAAAGGAAGCATCCGTGTTAGCATATGTGTTTACATTAGGACGCCTGTTGACAGTGATGTAATTATTAACATAACTGAAAAACACAGTAGCCTTTGCGAGAGAGGTTTTGGTCTGGTGCTTTATTCCCAGGTCTATCTCCGTATTCCTGGAAGGTTTCAGCTTAGGGTTTCCTACCCAGGGACGTGGCATACCCGGAAGATACACATACCTTTCCTGAGGGTCTGGCACTCTTACACCATGTCCGAGCCCTGCAAAGAGCTCCAGCTCAGGCGCTAGTCCATAAAAGACCTGCAGGTTGCCAGATGGGTAAGTATCTCTCCTTGAGGTGCTCCTTGTTCCGTGCACTGAGTTGTATAGGTTTGTGTTAAACTCAGGTGAGGCGCTTCCATCCTTTGCACCCGCTTTGCTTTCAGTTGTATCAAGCCTTAGACCCGCTACGAGCCTGAGCTTTTCATCCAAGTTCCTGTCAAGCTCACCATATACGCCAAGGTTTGTTATGTCCACATCAGGTATCATGTGAACTGGTTTATAGGGGTCGATTGGAGTATACATGTTTCTGAAGTTTATAGCATCCCAGTTTCTCTGATAGGCTTCCACTCCAAGGGTAAAGTCTCCTATCTTGCTCTCAAGCCTTCCACCATAAGTTTTGGATTCCGCATAGGTTCTCATAGAAAAAGGTCTGGGTAGGTTGTTAGAAGAAACCCTATACTGGTCTGTCATGTCATGCTTTACCTGATTGAAATAAACCTGCAGTTTTAAACTATTCTCTATGCTATAGGTTATACTAAGCCTGTCTGTATCGTCGAATATGGCATCCATTCTAAGGGCAGGGTATAGCACGTGGTCAGCGTTTTGCCTTGTGTAGGCTATTTCAAACTCTTGATTTTTTGCAGGAGAAAAGCCAAACTTTGCCCAGTATGTGTGTATCTCAAAAGCTTTTGAGTTAACTTTATTGGGTTTGTATGCTGAGTTTGGTGGCATAGGATGCTGAGCTGAATATTCGGTTATTCTTTTCCCCTTCCCATCCTTGTAGGGTCTTGAGAACCTGTAAGAATAGCCAGCAAGTCCGTAGAACCTATCATCTCTGTAAGATATTACAGGAGAGAAACTTCTGTATTCAAAAGAACCCAGTGTGGCGTTTAGCTTGAACCTGAAACCCTCTTCTGGCTTTTTGGTTTTAATGTTTATCAAACCGCCCATAGAACCCTGATGCCTTATGTCAAAGGGTCCTTTTATAATCTCTATCTTTTCTACTTCTGAGAAGTCTACGTGAAAGGCTGGAGGGTCCATTCTGTTAGGGCATGCACCATGCACCTCCGTGCCATCTATCAGCACGTTAATGTTGTCTTTTTGAAAAGCTCTTATAGTAGTATCATTGGCTATAACACCCTTTCTTACCTTGTGAATACCCTCAATCTTCTGAAGAGCTTCACCCACATCCTTGGCAAAGGACTCCCTTACTTCCCTTATCTCAAGGCTTTCTTTGAAGGTTTCCTTTTTGCCCTTTACTTCCACTTCCTTTAGCAAAACTTCCTTAGCAAAGGAAGGAACGGCAAATAAAGCAGTCAGTAGCAGAAAACCCTTCATACTTTACCTCCATTTAACATTAAATTAACTATATTATAACAAATTGGGTTATTGTCAAACAGTTTAAGACAGGCATTCTGATAAATTCTCAACAGAGTTCTAACTTTTACAAAGACTATACCAATTAAGGGTTTGGTAAGAGTTAGAGTTGTAAAATTAACAAAAGTATAATCATAAGGTTATTATAGTAAGTATGTTTCTGAGTAAAGGTATTGGAATTTTCTGGGTGGTATTGGATTCATTATTGGACAAAGTAAATCATAAGGAGAGAAATGTAAAGGTTCTACTTCTAATGTTCATGAATGACGCTTCAATAGTAGGTCAAGGATATAGAGAATACTGGCTTGACAAAATAGAGGATATGTTGGAAAAACTCCATGAGTTTGATAGAGCTGAAAAGCATTAAAAAGTCTATAGGTCAGGAAGACATACTCAAGGGCATAAGCCTGAGTATTCACAAAGAAGAGTTTGTAGCCATCATAGGTGCGAGCGGTTCGGGCAAGAGCTCCATGCTCTACATAATGGGCTTGCTTGATAAACCCACAGAGGGGGAAGTTCTCTTTGAGGGCAAAAAGGTCACTTTTTCGAACGAAAGAGAGCTCTCAGAACTCAGGAACAAAAAGCTGGGTTTTGTCTTCCAGTTTCACTATCTTCTTCCTGAGTTTACAGTTTTGGAAAATGTAATCCTGCCAGCCATAAAGCTGGGTGTTGAAAAAGAGGAAGCAAAGGAAAGAGCTTATGAGCTTCTCAAAAAGCTGGGGCTTGGTGGAAAAGAAAAAAGAATGATATACCAGATTTCTGGTGGTGAGATGCAGAGGGTTGCAATAGCCAGAGCTCTTATGAACAATCCTTCCGTGCTCCTTGCGGATGAACCTACAGGAAACCTTGACAGCAAGAACACTCAAAGGGTTATGGAAATATTCCAGAGAATAAACGCAGAGGGAACTACAGTGGTCATGGTAACCCACGAGCTACACCTTGCTCAGCAGGCTCAAAGAGTGGTAGAGGTCAAGGATGGAATAATTGTGTCTGACAGGCTCAATCAAAAAGACTGACCGCTTCCTTCAGAGCTCTTTCTAACTCTGCCTGAGAGGGCATCTCCGCATACACTCTTATGAGAGGTTCAGTGCCAGAAGCTCTAAAAAGAACCCATCCTTCTCCTTCAAAGACTAACTTTAACCCATCAAGGGTTATAGCCTTCTGAACCTTCAGGTCTCCCAACCTTTCCGGTGGGTTCTTTATGAGCTCCCTGAGCTTTTGCTTTTTGTCCTCTTCTGCATGCATGTCTACTCTTTTAAAGTAGGCTTCTCCATAAGTGCTGTAGAGCTCTCTTATAACTTCAGAAAGGGTTTTGCCTTTCAAAAGCAGGAGCTCTAACAGATTAAGACCCACAAAGAGACCATCCCTTTCGGGCAAAAAGTCCACTATGCCATAACCTCCGCTCTCCTCTCCACCAAAAATGACCTTCTCTTTAAGTATTACCTCGTTTATGCTCTTAAAGCCTACCGCCACTTCCTTTAGCTGAACACCCTCAGCCTTGCACATTCTATCCACTAAATAGGTGGTGGATACGGTTTTTACCACTACGCCATCTTTTAAACCTTTGTTATTAATAAGATGATAAAGAGTAAGTGCGTATATAAGCTGTGAGTTCACAAATTCTCCCTTTTCATCCACAAGGGCTATTCTGTCTCCGTCGCCGTCGTTGGCTATGCCAAGGTCAGCACCAAGGGCTTTCACCTTAAGGATAAGTGGTTGGAGATGCTTTTCCACAGGCTCAGGAGGGTGACCTCCAAAGAGCGGGTCTCTGTAGCTCCTTATTTTGTAAGCCTGCACATTTGTTCCGGAGAGCGCATGAGAGTATGTGCCAGAGGCTGAGCCATACATGGCATCATGAACAAGGGTGAGCTCTTTCTCCAGGAGCAATTCCATGTTCATCCTGCTCCTAACAGCTCTTATATAGTCACCCCACAAGTTCACATACTCGGGCTTGAAGTTTTCCACTTTGATGTGCTGCAATTTTTGGAGCTCTGCCTCCACCTGGGCTATAAACTCCGGCGTGGCTGAACCACCAAAGCTGTCCTTTATTTTGTATCCATTGTATTCCGGCGGGTTGTGTGATGCGGTTATCATAACTCCGTTATTGAAACCCATGTATTTGACCGCAAAGGAAACCATGGGTGTGGTGCAGGCCTTGTTTGCCAGAAAGGCTTCAAAACCAAGGGTTTTAAAAACCTTGTAGACTTCTAGTGCAAAGTGTTCTGACATAAAGCGATTATCGTAGCCTACTATTACCCTTTTCTTCCCCTGCTTTTCAAGCACCCTTGCATGAGCCTGAGCGACTTTTCTCACATTTTCAAAGGTAAAGGTATCTCCTATCAGAGCTCTCCATCCGTCAGTGCCAAACTTTATCACCTTTGAACCCCTCCCTGAGGTACATTTATTATGGGCATAAGCCTCGTGTCGTAGGGTATAAGTATTATGGCGTTGTTCTCGCTTTTTGCGTATTCCTGTATGTTTTCTATAAACTTCCACATGATGTATTCCCTCGTGAGAGAGCCTGCTATTATCTTGTTTGCCTCAGATATACCCTGAGCCTCTACCTTTTTTCTTTCCGCTTCAAGTTTTTCTTTCTCAAGTAAAAATTGCATCCTCTGAGCCTCCTCGTAAGCCCTTCTCTTTTCTTCAATAGCCTTTACCACGCTGTCAGGAAGCCTTATATCTCTTATGAGCACGTCCTCAAGTATCAGGTATCTCTTGGAGAGCTGTCCTTTTACTTCACTGCTTATCTTTTCCTGAAGCTCTGTCCTTTCCTGATATACCACGGAGCTCTCCATGACCGCTATGGCATCCCTTACTGCGGTTCTCACTATCTGTTTTATGATTTTCTCCTCGTAGTCCGGTCCGTATTCTTTGATAAGTGCGGGAGCTCTACTGCTATCCACTCTGTAAAGTATGGCTACGTCCAGAACAACTGGCAGACCATCCTTTGAAAGGGAGCTTATGGGAGTTTGCTTTTCTTTTGTGAACTCCACGGCTCTGGTTCTTATTTCCACCCTTTCCACTGTCTGAATTATAGGAATTCTAAAATGTAGACCTTCAGTCAAAGGCACGGATTCTATCTTACCCAAGGTTCTCTTCACACCCACAAAGCCAGAGGGTATTATTATTAACGGGTTTGCTAAAAAACCAAAAATCAGCAAGATAAAGGCAAATCCTACCAACCATCCCAGTTTACCTATACCGGCGGAAGGCCTCATGTCTCACCTCCTATCTACTGTGACACATTATAACACAGGC
>JBCNVH010000101.1:0-21624 GCA_039630295.1 Aquificaceae bacterium
AAAGCACGGGAAGGAGTAAAAAAAGACCGAGCATCCGCACTGCAACCGCAAAGGTTATGCTGAGGACCACTTTTCTTTCCTGCGGTGTGAAGTCCCTGTGCATTATAGAAACTGCCTCAAAAACCTCAGGTCGTTCTCAAAGAAGAGCTTTATGTTATCTATACCGAAGTAGAGCATGGCAAGCCTTTCTACACCCATACCAAAGGCAAAGCCCTGATAAATCTCAGGGTCTATCCCGCAGTTTTCCAGCACCGCAGGGTGCACCATGCCACAACCCATCACCTCAAGCCATCCCGTCTCTTTACAGACCCTACAGCCCTCACCCTTGCATATGACACATCCTATGTCCACCTCGGCGGAGGGCTCGGTAAAGGGAAAGTAGGAAGCCCTGAAGCGCACAGGCACCTCCACCTCAAAGAATTCTTTAAGGAAGGTCTCAAGGGTATACTTCATGTGACCGAAGGAGAGCCCCTCATCCACCGCAAGACCCTCCACCTGATGGAACATGGAGAATGGGTGGGGTCATCATCTCGCCTGTAAACCCTGCCCGGTGCCACCATGTAGATGGGTGGTCTCTGGGAAAGCATAGCCCTTATCTGCACCGGTGAGGTGTGGGTTCTCAGGAGGTAGCCCTCTCTGTTTACATAGAAGGTGTCCTGCATGTCCCTTGCGGGGTGCTCTTTGGGGATGTTTAACAGGTCAAAGTTGTATTCTTCCAGCTCAACCTCCGGACCCTCCATGACGGAAAAGCCCATGCTTACCAGTATGCCCTTTATTCTCCTGAGGGTCTGTGTGAGGGGATGAAGGGTGCCCACCGCAGGCTCAAGAGGCACCGAAAGGTCAAACCACTCCTCCGAAAGCCTCCTCTGAAGCTCTGACCTTTTTATCTCTTCTTCCTTACTTCTTATGAGTTCCTCCGCATACTCCTTTAAGCGGTTAACCCTTTGCCCGTATTCTCTCCTTTCCTCCTGCGGTATGCTTTTTATACCGGCTATCGCCTGACTTATGAGACCGCTTTTACCCAGATACTTCGCCTTTACCCTCTGAAGCTCGGTGAGAGTTTTCGCCCCTTCTACTTCCTTGCTAAGCTCTCCTTCCACCTCTCTTATATCCATCATAGGGGCTGGGCGAGGGCTTCCTTTGCCCTGTCCACTATACGGGCAAAAGCTTCAGGGTCTCTTACTGCCATGTCCGCAAGCACCTTTCTGTTAAGGTTTATGCCTGCCTTTGAAAGACCGTGGACGAACTTGCTGTAAGAGAGACCCTGAGGTCTTACCGCTGCGTTTATGCGGGCAATCCAGAGCCTTCTAAACTGCCTTTTCCTCTGCCTTCTGTCTCTGTGCTGATACTGCAGAGCTCTGAAGACATACTCCTTTGCCCTTCTGTAGACGTTCTTCCGCTGACCCCTGAAACCCTTAGCCAGCTTCAGTATCTTCTTCTTGAACTTCCTCGAAGAGGGACCCTTTACACGCATACTTTACCTCCTAAAACAGAGTTCTTTATTATACCATATGGCTTGCATGGTAGGAAGACCTGGCAAGAGCTCTGGAAAGAACCCGTTCAAAGCCCATACCCAGGGCTATTTCTCTTAACCTTTCAAACTCTTCCTCCGAGTAAAACTTGCTGACGGGATAGTGTTTCCCTCCTGGCTTTAAATACTGACCCACCACCAAAAGAGAAACGCCCGCCTCTCTCAGGTCTTCCATTGTTTTTAGTATCTCTTCCCAGCTTTCACCAAGACCTAACATAAGACCGGACTTTACGGGGGCAACACCGCCCCTGGCATAGTGCCGGAGCACTCTGAGGCTTCTCCTGTAGTCTCCCTGAGGTCTGACCTTTGGAAACCTGCTTTCCACCGTCTCTATGTTGTGGGACAGCACATGGGGTCGTGAAGCCATAACCTCTTCCAGAGACCTCTCTGAACCACAGAAGTCGGGTGTAAGGACCTCCACCTTCACCCCTTCATCCCTTGACCTTATGAACTCCACACACCTGCGGAAGTGCCCTGCACCGTAGTCCGGCAGGTCATCCCTGTCCACTGAGGTTAGGACCACGTGTTTGAGCCCCAGCTCTCTGACCGCCTGATACAACCTCACGGGCTCTGAAGGGTCAGGCGGTTTTGGTCTTCCGGTAGTTATATGGCAATATTTACAAGCTCTCGTGCACACATTCCCGAGTATAAGGAAGGTGGCAGTCCCCTCGGAGAAACACTCTCCTATGTTGGGGCAGAGAGATTCTTCACAAACCGTGTTTAAAGAATACTTTCTCAGAACCATCAGTGTCTTCTGGAGGCGCTCTCTCTGTGGGGCTTTAACTGCTGGTATCATCTTTCTAAAGTTGTTCTTTCCCTTACTCCGGGTCAAGTCCTGAAGCCCAAAGGTGACGGAGGCATATATTTACCCTTATACTATGAAGTTGGTGGTAAACGGCAAGGAGCTAAATGTTAAGGAAGGCATCACCCTGCAGGAACTGCTGAACCACATGGACATTCCCCTCAGACCTGTGGGGCTTGCGGTGGCAGTAAACGAGGAAGTGGTGCCCAAAAGCAGGTATGGTGTATTTAAGCTTAAGGAAGGCGACAGGGTTGAAATAGTAAACATAGTAGGAGGTGGATAAATGCTTGAGGAGAAACTCCTTGAGGAGGATTACCTTGAGATAGCGGGCAAGGTCTTCCGCTCCAGACTTATCATCGGCTCGGGTAAGTTCAAAAGTTTTCAGGAAAACAGAGAGGTTCTTGAAGCCTCCGGCGCAGAGATAATAACTGTGGCGGTAAGAAGGGTAAACATTACAGACAGGTCTAAGGAAAACCTGCTGGACTACATAGACCCCCAGAAGTATCAAATATTGCCCAACACCGCAGGCTGTTATACTGCGGAGGAAGCCATAAAGACTGCCATGCTGGCAAGAGAGGCTACGGGTATAGACTGGGTAAAGCTGGAAGTGATAGGGGACCAAAAAACTCTCCTTCCCGACATGGAGGAAACCCTCAAGGCGGCAAAGTTCCTTGTAAAGGAAGGTTTTGTTGTCCTTCCCTACATCTTTGACGACCCTGTTTACGCAAGGAAGTTTGAGGATGCAGGCTGTGCAGCGGTAATGCCTCTTGCTGCACCCATAGGCTCAGGTCTGGGCATGCAAAACCCATACAACCTCATCTTCATAAAGGAGGCGGTTTCTGTGCCTGTGATAGTGGATGCGGGCATAGGAAGTGCTGCGGACATACCCCCGGTTATGGAACTGGGCGTGGATGCCATCCTTACCAACACTGCCCTTGCGGAAGCCAGGGACCCCATAAGAATGGCTGTGGCTATGAGGTATGCGGTTCTGGCGGGCAGGCTTTCCTATCTGGCGGGCAGGATGCCAAAGAGAACCTAACGCAGTGCCCTCCTCACCCCTTAAGGGTCTTCCCTACAAAACATGATGGATGTGGCTGTAATCGGCTCGGGTATCTCCGGGCTCTCCATAGCCTGGCATCTTTCAAAGAGAGGATACGATGTCCTGGTTTTTGAAAAGGAGGAGGTTGCAGGCGGTAACATTCAGACGCTCAAAAAGGAAGGCTACATCCTTGAGCTCGGTCCTCAAACCATTCTGGCGGACAGAAAAGTGGAAGATTTCCTGAAGGATGTGGGTATAGAACCGGAGTATGCCAGCGACAGGGCAAGGATAAGGTATGTATACAAGAAGGGAAGGCTTATCCCCCTTCCTCTCTCACCGCTGAGTTTTTTCCTCTCACCCCTTCTATCCTTTGGTGGGAAGCTGAGGGTTTTAAAAGAACCTTTCCTTCCATCTTCTGTAAAGAGCGAGGAAAGCATTGGCGAGTTCGTAAGACGGAGGCTTGGCAAAGAGTTTCTCGATTATGTGGTCGCACCTTTTATCTCCGGTGTTTACGCAGGAGACCCGGAGGAACTTTCCGTCAAGTATGCAGTAAGGAAGGTCTACGAGCTGGAGCAGAGGTTTGGCAGTCTTATAAAGGGTGCCATAAAGCTGAAAGCTCTTGGTCCTGGCGGAAGGCTCATATCCTTCAAAGGTGGAACCACAGCCTCATAGAACACCTTACCTCTCCTCTGAAAGTGGAAAGGGAGAACGTGGTGCTGAAGATAAGACGGAAAGAGGACAGGTTTCTGATAGATGCCAAAGGGGGAAAGTATGAAGCGAGAAAGGTGGTAATTACAGCCCCCGCCACCTCCGCAGGCTACCTGCTGAGAGATATATCCTGGAGCGCCTCAGAAGAGTTTGACAAGGTCTACTATGCACCCATTCTGGTGGTCCATGCGGTTGTGGAGAAGGGATCTGTCCCACCGGGTTTTGGCTTTCTCATACCAAGGGTGGAAGGTAAAAAGCTCCTCGGCGTTCTTTTCTCTTCACAGCTCTTTGAAGGCAGAGCTCCCGAAGGAAAGGAACTACTTACCCTATACCTGGGAGGTGCCACAAACCCTGAATTAATAGACTACGAGGATGAACGCATATATTCCTTGGCGGAGAAAGAACTAAAAGAGATACTCGGAGTTCAGAAGATGGAGTTTCTGAACCTTACTCGCTGGAAGAGAGCCATACCCCAGTATACTCTGGGCTATGGAAAGTATCTGAGATTGGCGGAGACCCTCGAAAAGGAGAACCCCGGACTTTTTCTGGCAGGTAACTACCTCTACGGCGTCTCGGTAGCGGATTGTATAAGGGCTTCTTACGAGAGGGCGGAGAGGGTAATGCAAAGAGAGAAAGCTTAAGTATCTGGAAGTTCACCTCTCAGAAAGGCATCGTAGGCGTTTAGGTCAAAGTATCCGTGACCGGAGAGGTTAAAGAGTATAACCTTTTCTTCGCCGGCTTTTTTACACTCGAGGGCGATGTCGATAACCTTTCGGATGGCATGGGCAGATTCGGGTGCGGGCACTATACCCTCCGTCCTTGCAAAGGTGACTGCCGCTTCAAATATCTCTCTCTGTCTGTATGCGGCGGCGGATATGTAACCTTCGTGATAGAGAAGACAAACAAGGGGTGCGTCACCGTGATACCTCAACCCACCTGCATGGATGGGCGGTGGAACAAAATCGTGACCGAGGGTATACATCTTTATCAGGGGCGTAAGACCTACCGTATCTCCGTAATCGTATCTGTATTCACCCTCCGTAAGGGTAGGGCAAGCCTTTGGCTCAACCGCTATTAATTCGAGCTCAGGTCTCTCCCCCGTGAGTTTATCCTTTAGAAAGGGGAAGGCTATACCCGCAAAACTACTACCCCCACCAATACAGCCTATCACATAATCCGGATAGTAGCCTGCCATTTCCATCTGCAACTTTGCCTCAAGACCTATCACCGTCTGATGTAAAAGCACATGATTCAGCACACTTCCGAGAGAATACTTGGTGTCTGGTGTGGAAATTGCCCTTTCAATAGCCTCACTTATGGCTATTCCAAGACTACCGGGATGTTCTGGGTTTTCTTCATAAAACTTCCTGCCCGACTGGGTTAGGGGGCTTGGCGATGGCACCACCTTCCCACCCCAGGTTTCCATGAGAATTCTTCTAAATGGCTTCTGATTGTAGCTAACCCTCACCATGAAAACCTCACATTCAAGTCCGAAAAACTGGGTGGCGAAAGATAGAGAACTTCCCCATTGACCTGCTCCCGTCTCAGTGGTAAGCCTCCTAATACCCGATATCTTGTTGTAGTAAGCCTGAGCTACTGCCGTGTTGGGTTTGTGACTACCGGGTGGCGATAAACTCTCGTTTTTGTAAAATATCTTTGCAGGCGTTCCCAGATAATCTTCAAGGTTTTTTGCCCTGTGGAGGGGCGTGGGCCTCCAGAGGCTGTATATCCTGAGCACCTCCTCAGGAATGTCTATCCACTCTCTGTCCGATACTTCCTGCTCTACTATGGGTTCTGGAAAAAGAGCAAGCATTTTTTCTGGGCTCACAGGTTCACCGCTCTGGGGGTCTAAGGGTGGTTCCAGGGGTCTGGGAAGGTAGGGGACTATGTTGAACCATCTCTTTGGCATACTTTCCATCGACAATATGTATTTCATGTCCGCCTCCTGAAAACAATTTTAACCCAGAGCCCCGTCCACTATCCCGATAAATAAATTTCCTGCACCTCCCTCGGTCAGAAGAAACATCCTCGTAGACTGTGTTGACCAGGCTTTGAAGATTACCGTGTCTAATATCTAATTGTCTAACAAATGTCTTGACTCTGGCTAATAGGGGCTTTATGACTTCTTGTAAGGTCAGGCTCAAACTTTAGAAGGTATTTCTCACAGCGTAAACTCTAAGCCTCCGCACTCCATTAAACCCCTCTGGTAGCCAGGCACTTTGTGAGTATTTGACAACAGCTCGCTAAGCTCCTGCAAAACTTCAGTTATATACTATAAATTATGGAACTACTTACTTCCTATACTCTTGGAGAGCTCCGAGAAAGGCTTGAAGAGCTTGGGCTGGAAGCTTACAGAGCCAATCAGGTTCTGAACTGGCTATACAAAAGGTTTGAAGTGGACTTTCAGAATATGACAGACCTTCCCAAAGCTCATAGAGAACTGCTATCTCGGCATTTCAGGATGCATACCCTTGAGCTTATACACAAAACCACCGCGGAAGATTCGGTCAAATATCTTTTCAGAACTCAGGACGGGCATATTATAGAAACGGTCCTTATCCTTGAAAGAGACCACTTTACCCTCTGTCTGTCCTCTCAGGTTGGCTGTGCGGTAGGTTGCAGGTTCTGCGCCACTGCAAAGGACGGTCTTTTGAGAAACCTAACCACTGCGGAGATAGTGGACCAGTATGTTCTGGTTCAGAAAGAAACGCCACACAGGATAAGAAATGTAGTTTTTATGGGAATGGGAGAGCCGCTGGCGAACTACGAAGCGGTCAGGAAAGCGGTGGAGATAATGGTAAGCCCGTGGGGTATAGAACTCTCTAAAAGAAGGGTAAGCCTATCCACCAGCGGGCTCCTGACCCAGATAAAAAGGATGGCTAAGGACCCCCTGTTGAAGGAGTTGAACCTTGCGGTTTCTTTGAACGCAACCAGTCAGCACCTGAGAGAGTTTCTCATGCCCATAGGCAAGACCAACACACTCCAGGAGCTCATGCAAACCCTTGTGGAGTTTCCCTACCCCTCTGACAGAAGGATAATGCTTGAGTATGTGCTCATAAAAGATGTAAACGACTCTAAGGCTCAGGCTCAGGAGCTTGCCAGACTCGTGGCTCCTCACAGGCGCAGGTTCAAAGTAAACCTTATTCCTTACAACCCGGACCCCTCCCTTCCCTTTGAAAGACCACCCATGGAAAGGGTTTACGCTTTTCAGGACATCCTGAGAAGTTACCACATATCCACCTTTGTAAGACTCAGCAAGGGGTTGGAAATCTTTGGAGCCTGTCAATCCTAGAGAAAATAAAAAACAGGAGCTTGTGGTAAAATAAAGAGGGTGAAGGCAATCCCTAAATGGCTTAAAGAGCTCCTAATAGTGATAATCCTTGTCCTTTTTATAAGAGCCTTTCTTCTTCAGGCTTATAACATACCCTCCGGCTCCATGAAACCCACCCTTCTTGTGGGAGACTTTATTCTGGTTAATAAGCTGGTTTACAGGCTATCTGAACCCCGGAGGGGAGACGTGGTGGTTTTCAGGTGGCCGGTAAACCCGCAGATTGACTTTATAAAAAGGATAATAGGTATGCCCGGAGATATCATTGAGATAAGGGGCGAAAAGGTTTTCATAAACGGTCAGGAAGTTCCTACGAGGTTTGTGGAAAGGTTAAGAGAGGATGGTGCGGTAAAGCTCATATACGAGGAGACCTTACCCAACGGAGTAAAACACAGGATAGCCCTTTACGAAAACTCTCCCTTTCCAAGAAAGGATGTGCATTACATCAGAATACCTGAAGGGCACTACTTTGTTATGGGCGACAACAGAGACAACAGCGAAGACAGCAGGTATTGGGGTCTTCTACCAAGGGAAAATATAGTGGGTAAGGCTTTTGTCATCTACTTCTCCGGCGAAATACCCCCTCTGGAGACCACGGATGTAAACATAATCACGGGTTTTAAACAGCTCTTTCTTGCCCTTTTGAAACCCCGTCCTGAAAGGATAGGTGACCCTATCATATGGTAAAGGGAGCTCCGGAGAGATAAAAATGTTTAAGGGCTTCCTTTATAAGCCTGGGTTTTAATCTCCTTGAGTGCATAACACTTAGAATGAGCGAGGGTAGTGTATGGGCTTCCACAAAAAGTTGTAATATCTTACCCTTCTCTAAATAGAGAAACTGGTTAAGCTCCTCAAGAAAAGCCTCCATTTCACTGACTTCCAGATGTTCTTTCAGAAAATCAATGAGGCTTTCACAGACATCCAGCAGGTGACCTCTATCGTATACCTGTGAGCTCCTGTCTGATACCACCAGCCTTTCAAGTCTTGAAAAGAGGGTTCTAACCTCTTCTTCGGAGAGCACAGGGTTTCCAAACATAGGATATAGGGAGAAAAGGCTATCAAGCTCTCCTCTCCTCAGGAAGTTGTTCAGAGCTTCCTGAGAGGGAACCATCGAGCTGGCGTAGATAAGTATGTCTTCGAGGCTGGCGGTTTTGAGAGGGTTAAACTCCTCCAGCGTGGAAAGAGAGCTGAGAAACCGCCCTGTAAAAAGGTAGCCTCTACCCTCTTCAAGAAACACAAAACTGCCTGGCTCCGGTAGAAAGGGCGTGGGTATAAACCTGAGAACCTCACCCGAAGCGAGCCTCAACCTTCCACCTGGCAGGCTCTCTATGGTCCTTATCCTGCTATTAGGAATACCCAAAGACCTTAACCTCTGAGCTATACTCAGAGAGGTTATCACAGAAGCTTTCTGGTTTGCCTGAAGGAATTCCAATAAGCCTGAAGCCTCATCCACCCCCGAACCAAAGAGCACCACACCTTTTATACTGTTCACAGAGCTTACAATCTGCTCCAGCTTTGTTCTTATAAGAATGTAGTCCTGCTGTGTTCCCAGATTTATGAGTATAGGAACCCTTATGCTCTCTCTTCCGTATATGCGCAGGTAAGCGTTCTTCTGGAAAAGACCCTCTCTATCCTGTATGCCTACCCAGTAAAAATCCTTCCCGAGCTCCACAGGCTGGTCTAAGTCAATACCTCTTTCGGCGAGAACCTCCTGAAGAGCAGGGACCTCTTCAGGAGTAGGAATAACCTCAGGCATATATCTCTGCATGAGGCTTGAAAAAAAGCTCCAGTTGTTGCCAAAAAGCCACTCCATTCTATGGGCGTATTCTCTATAGGGTTCGACCCTGACTTTTACATCTTCCGGCAGGAGTTTCAGGAGTTCCTGAGTGTCGCAGCTACTACCTACAAGAACACCATCTAACATGTAAAGGGTGCAGGAATTCTCCTGACCTTCTACCACAATAGATGCGGTGGCACCAAGTCGCATAAGTTTCAACAGTGTGCTTGTAGGACCTATGGTTTCTAAATGGGCTGGTTCCCTTGGCTCTTTGTTCAGGATTACCACCTTTGTCAGGAGCTCCATGGGGTTAAAGGGTAAAACAACACAGTTAGCCTCCCTGAGCCCGTATCTTCTGACGAGTTCCATATCTTCGTGTTTTTCGAGGAAAAACACAGGAGAAAGGTTTTTCCCCATTTCAAGAAGCTTGAACCAGAAGGCTATATCTACTACAGGCAATAACACCACCTCCGGTGAGGCAATTTTAAGGAGCTCCAGAGCCTTCTCTTCATCCAGAGCTATAAGGAGCCTGTGTCCTGTTATACCAAAAATATCTGCCAGTAGAGAAGAATACTTTTTTTTCTTGTCAAGAAGCAAACACAAAATACCCATCAGTAGAGCTCCCCCTTCTCGCCGGCTATCCGTAGGAGTCCGAGTTGTTCTCTCAGAATGTTTGTGGATTGAACCACCATAAAAAAGGCATGTTCCACCTTAAGGAGTGCGGACTGAAAGGAGGGGTCATCTTCTAAGACCCTTAGCTCTCTAAACCTTCTGTATAGCTCATCCAGTTCTGTGCCAAAGTCTATGAGGAGCTTTGTAACTTCCTCCGAGAGTTCTACCGCCCTGCTCCTTGTATCCATATAACGCCAACCTCCTCTCCTTCCGCTCTTGGCATATTATACCTGCTGAAGATAATAGATTCAACCATCCTGAGCTCGTAATCTTCAAGACCTTCTATTAAAAGGCTCGTGCCTTCCTCCTTTCTCTCCGTCTTCACCCGAATATCCCCCTCTTTAGTTCCCAGGTATACATCACCGCTACCAGCCATGAAGCCGGCGCTTAGTGAGAGGGTCAGGAAGTTAAGCTCCTCCAAAGCCATTATGGGTTTTTCCACTCCCCTGTTTATCCTCAGATATACACAGAGGGCAAGTCCTACCCTCAGGAGGTTCTCCGGTGTAAAGGGATACAAGCCCGGTTTACCCCATAGAGATTTTCCTTCAAACAACTTCCCTGATTGCATCCTCCACCGCCTCTTCCAAGTTCTCCACCGCCTCCATGTGCCTTCCTGCAAGGATAAAGAACTCCTCGTTCCCCTTGGCTCCCTTGGGTTTAGCCTTCATCACTCCCCCTATGTGGAACCCTTCCCGCTTTAAAAGGTCGATAACCTGAAGAACTGCCAGTTTTTTGTCCTCCGCCCTCTTTACTATTCCCTTCCTTACCTTCTCCGGACCCAATTCAAACTGAGGCTTTACTAACAAGAGTAAAATACCCTCCTCTTTAAGGAATTTTAACACATGGGGTATAACCTTCTTCAGAGATATAAAGGAGACATCCACCGTTATAAGGTCCAACTTCTCAGACACTTTTTCCTCTGTTAGTTCTCTTATGTCTGTCTCTTCATAGAGCACCACCCTTGGGTCTTCTCTAAGCTTCTGGTCCATCTGCCCCTTTCCCACGTCCACCGCATAGACCTTTCTGGCGCCGTGAAGGAGAAGGCACTGGGTAAAACCGCCGGTGGAAGAGCCTACATCAAGGGCTACCAGACCTTCCGGATTGAGGTTGAACCTCTTAAGGGCACCCTCCAGCTTGTATCCACCCCTGGATACATACCTGGGTAGCTCTTTCACCTCCACTTTTTGACCTTCTCTTATCCTTGTTCCCGGCTTATCCACAAGCTTGCCCTCCACCAGCACCAGCCCAGCCATTATCATAGCCTGAGCCTTTTCTCTCGTGGGGGCATAACCCTTCTCTAAGAGGTAAAGGTCAAGCCTCAAAGTCTCAGAAGATGTTTTATCAGATAGAGAATAAGCAGGAGTATAAGGGGTGAGATATCAAAGCCTGCGGTGGGTGGAGCTATTCTCCTTATGGGTTCGAGGAGGGGCGAGACAAGTCTATCCAGAAGTTCGTAAGGTCTGCTTTCCCTGACCTTCGGTATCCATGAGCCTATAGCATGTAGCAGGATAAGAATTATAAGAAGGTTTATAAGCAGGGAGAGAACGCCCTTTATCATTCCACAAGCTCAAGAAGAGCGAGCTCGCATCCGTCTCCTTTTCTTCTTTCGGGCAATTTCACAATTCTCGTGTAACCACCCTGTCTGCCTTCAAATCTGGGTGCCACCTCCTCAAAAAGCCTCCTGATTACCTTTCTATCGGGCAAAAGCTCAAGGGCAAGTCTCCGTGAGTGCAGGTCTCCCCTTTTACCCAGAGTGATGAGCTTTTCCACGAAGGGTTTTACAGCCTTTGCTCTCTGGAGAGAGGTCTCTATCCTTTCCTCCATCAGGAGCGCCCTTGCAAGGGACCTGTAAAGGGCGAGCCTCTGCTCTCTTGTCCTATCAAAGTGTTTTTTCTTGACCTTGTGTCTCATTTGTTACCTCCTGCTTTCCACATCCATGCCAAGATGAAGCCCCATATGTTTCAGTGCTTCCTTTATCTCGTTTATAGCTTTCCTTCCCACATTTTTTGTGCCTTTCAGGTCCTCCTCCGTGAGCTTTACCAGGTCACCTATTGTAACTATACCCATCCTTTTTATGGAGTTGAGAGCTCTCTGTGAAACATCTAACTCCTCTATAGGAAGGCTCAGCTTCTCAGAAAATTCATCCACCAGACCCACAGGCTCCTCCACCACCGGAGCTTCGAAGGATATATTTTCAAGGGTGTTGAAGTTTTTAACTATAAGCCCAAGGGCTTCCTTTATAACCTCTTCCGGCGTCTTCGTCCCGTCTGTATGAATTTCCATGATGAGCCTGTCATAATCGCTTCTCTTTTCCACCCTTGTTTTTTCAACCCTGAAGGCGGCCTGACGGACGGGAGAAAAGTCTGCATCCACCAGTATCCAGCCCACCTCACCCAAAACTTCCATTTCTTCAGTGGGGAGGTATCCAAAACCCCTTTCAATTCTTATCTCCATGTTTACCTCTCTGTTTGGGTCTGTTATGGTGAATATCTTCTGCTCCGGGTTTATCACCTCCACATTAGGGGGTAGGCTTATATCCTTTGCATATACTACACCTTCACCCTTCTTCTTCAGATAGAGTATCTCCACATCCGAGTTGTGGAGTTTAAACCTGACCTTTTTCAGGTTCGCTATTATCTCCAGCGTGTCTTCCTGAACTCCTTCAAGAGAAGAAAACTCATGATATACGCCGTATATCTTCAGAGCTGTCATGGCGGTGCCTTCTATGGAAGAGAGCAGTGTTCTCCTCAAAGAGTTGCCCACCGTTATACCAAAACCCCTCTCTAAGGGCTCCATCACAAACCTGCCGTAGGTTTTCGTCCTCTCTTCCCAGTAGACCTTTGAAGGGAAAAGAAACTCTCTCAGCATAAGCTTCCTCCTTACACTCTTGAGTAAAACTCTATGATATACTGGAGGTTTACCGGGACCTCCAACTGCACATCTCTGGGCATGTCTATTACCTTACCCCTGAGGTTTTCCTTATCAAGCTCAAGCCAGGAGGGCACACTTCTCGGGTCCAGGTTCTGTATGTTTTCAAGGAGCTGGGGTATGTCCCGCGAGGAGGGCTTAACTTCTATGATGTCTCCCGGTTCAACCCTGTAAGAGGGCACGTCTATCTTCTCACCGTTCAGGAGAAAGTGACCGTGAGCTACCCATTGTCTTGCCTGCCTTCTGGTGCTTGCAAAACCCAGCCTGTATACCACATTATCCAGCCTTCTTTCAAGTAGCTGAAGAAGCACCTGACCGGTGTTACCCTTTGAACGGGAAGCCTCGTCAAAGTATCTCCTGAACTGTTTTTCCCTTAAACCTCCATACAGAAACTTGAGCTTCTGTTTTTCCATAAGGCGGACGCCATACTCGGTAAGCTTTCTCCTCCTGCCCTTTAGCCTTCCGTGTTGACCCGGCGGGAAGTTCCTCCTCGCCAGCGTCTTAGGTGCACTTTTCTTTCCTGATACCACCGCGCCGAGCTTTCTGTCAATTCTTACCTGCGGTCCTATGTATCTACCCATGCTTTAAACCCTCCTCTTTGCAGGTGGTCTGCAGCCGTTGTGGGGTATGGGGGTTATGTCCCTTATGGACTTTATCCTTATGCCCGCCGCGTTTATCGCTCTCAGGGCGGATTCTCTTCCAGCACCAGCTCCCTTTATCCTGACTTCAGCCTCCTGAAGTCCATATTCCTGAACTGCCCTTCTTCCGGCAGCCTTCTGGGCTGCAAGCTGTGCCGCGTAAGGGGTGCTCTTCCTTGTGCCCTTAAAGCCCACCGTTCCACCGCTTTCCCATACAAGGGTGTTGCCCTGTTTGTCCGTGATGGTTATGGTTGTATTGTTAAAGGCAGCTGTGGTTTGTGTGATTTGTCTGGCTCCACTACCGTTTTCTTCTGTTACTCTGCTTGTCTCCTCCTCACTCTCCATCTGTCTAGCCTTCTTGACTATCTTCTTCTTGGTTCCACCAACTGTTTTCTCTTACCTTTTCTGGTTCCTGAGTTGGTTTCTGTCTCTCCCTAGGGAAGACCCTTTACATGTCTCATTCCTCTGTAAGAACCCATATCTATGAGTTTCTTTATGTTCATCTGCACCTCACGCCTGAGGTCCCCTTCCACCGTGTAGTTCTGCTCTATAAATTTACGGATGGTGTTCAGCTCCTCCGGCGTCAGTTCACCCAGCTTCTTTGTGCTGGGTATGCCCGTCTTCTGGCATATCTCTCTTGCCCTTGACCAGCCTATACCGTATAGGTATGTGAGGGCTACCTCCAGCTTTTTACCATCAGGAAGGTCCACGCCTGCTATCCTTGCCATCCTTTACCTCCTTAGCTACCCTGTCTTTGCTTGTGCTTAGGGTTCTCACATATAACCATAACCCTGCCCTTTCTCCTTATAACCTTGCACTTGGCACAGATGGGTTTTACGGAAGGTTTTACCTTCATGCCTACCTCCTTTGCAAGCTGAAAATTATACCATAAATCATCCTCTGTATACTATCCTGCCCCGTGTGAGGTCGTAGGGTGAGAGCTCCACCTTTACCTTGTCCCCTGGTAGTATCTTTATGAAGTGTATACGCATCTTGCCAGACACGTGAGCCAGAACTTCGTGACCCGTCTCCAGCTTTACCCTGAACATGGCATTGGGTAGAGCCTCCAGCACCTCACCTTCTAACACTATACCCTTTTCCTTGTGCTTCTCTTCTCCCTTCTTCTTAGCCATCCCCAAACTCCGTAAGCACAACCGGTCCCTGCTTTGTTACCGCAACCACATACTCGTAATGGGCTGCAGGGCTTTTATCCGCAGTTATGACGGTCCATCGGTCTCCGTTGTGAGATATCTCCTCCGTGCCGAGGGAAAGCATAGGTTCTATGGCAACCACCATACCCTGTTTGAGCTTGTAGTCCTTCTTTTCCTGAGCCAGCGTGGCAGGGTGGTTGGGTATAAAAGGCTCCTCGTGCACCTTTCTCCCTATGCCATGTCCTCCCAGGTTCTTCAGCGGATAAACGCCGTGCTTTCTTGCCACCCGGTAGATGGCGTCAACTATGTCGGAGACCCAGTTGCCAGGCGCGCAGACCCTTACCGCTTCCTGAAGAGCTTCTCTGGTCGCCTTCATAAGTAACTCCTTCTCCCTGCTTACTTCCCCAACCGCTACGGTAAGGGCGGAGTCGCCCGCGTATCCTTCCAGATAAGCCCCAAAGTCCAGGCTCACGATATCTCCTTCCCTTATAACCTGTTCTTTTTTGGGAAGTCCATGCACCACCGCCTCGTTCACCGATACGCAGAGACTGGCTGGAAATTTATCGTTGCTAAAAGGTGGCTTATAGTTAAGGAAGGCGGGTTTTGCCCCCCTTTTCTTCACCTCTTCCCTTGCTATAAGGTCCAGGTCATAGGTGGAAATACCTGGCTTTATAGACTTTGCCACCGCTTGCAGGACCCCAACCACCACATCACAGGCCCTCTTTATCTTTTCAATCTCCTTAAAAGAGTAGAGCTCAACCGCCATTCTTCAACACCTCTAAAAGTCTTCTACTCACCTCCTCCAGACTCTGACCTGCGTTCAGGCTGGTTAATTTATTCCTGTCCTTGTAAAATTCAACCAGGGGTTGGGTTTGTTCCCTGTATACCCTGTATCGTTTCCTTATCACTTCCTCTTTGTCATCCTCTCTCTGCACCAGCTTGCTACCGCAGAGGTCGCAAACTCCTTCCTCCCTTGGTGGATTGTATCTCACATGGTAGACCGCACCACAGCCTGGACAGGTAAGCCTGCCAGATAGCCTGTCCACAACTACCTCTTCGGAAAGTTCAAAAAGCACAACTTTGTTGAGCTCCTTTCCATGTCTTTTGAGCATTTCCTCCAGCGCCAGAGCCTGCGCCACTGTCCTGGGAAAGCCATCCAGAATAAAACCGCCTTCCCGGGGCATAACCTCCTCTATAAGAGCTATCATAAGACTGTCAGGCACCAGTTCACCTCTATCCATATATTCCTTTGCCTTTTTCCCCAGCTCCGTCCCCTTTCTGACCGATTCTCTCAGCAGGTCTCCTGTGGATATATGCATAAGACCGAGCTCACGAGAGAGCCCCTTCGCCTGCGTTCCCTTTCCTGAGCCAGGTGGGCCGAGGAAAACCACTATCACCTTACCTTCCTCCTGTATTTTTTATACCTCTGCTGTAGAAGCTGTGCCTCCAGCTTGTTTATGGTATCGAGGGCGACACCCACCACTATCAGGGCGGTGGTTCCACCGAAGTAAAAGGGCACGTTGAGCCAAAGGCTCACAAAGATGGGCACCACCGCCACCACGCTCAGGAAAAGGGCACCCACAAGGGCAAGCCTGTTGACCGTATACTCCAGGTATCGCTGGGTATCCTGCCCAGGTCTGACACCGGGTATGAAGGCACCCGACTTTTTCAGATTGTCCGCCACATCAACCGGGTTTATGAGCACCGCAGTGTAGAAGTAAGTAAAGAAGACTATAAAGCTTATGTAGAGGATGTTGTAAGGCAGTGTGGTGGGGTTAAAGGCATCGTGCATAGCCCTTGCTATTGGGTGCTGGATGAAACCTAGGACGGTGGAGGGTATAATCAGCAGAGATTGGGCGAAGATGATGGGTATGACGCCCGAGGGGTTAATCTTTATAGGAAGGTAGCTGGAAGAGCCTATCACTTCCTGTCTTCCTATCTGTCTTCTCGGATACTGCACGGGTATCCTTCTCTCCGCCTCCTGTATGAAAACTATACCCACCACAACCGCCACCACAAAGAGCAAGGCACCTACAAAGGCAAAGGGTGATATGTCTCCGTTCCTTAGCATATCCCAGACCCTTATGCCTGCGCTGGGGAAGCCTGCCACTATACCCGCAAATATGAGAAGAGACATACCGTTGCCTATGCCCTTCTCCGTTATCCTATCGCCCACCCAGACGAGAAACATGGTGGAAGACACCAGCGCTATCACCGCGGTTAAGGAGAATAGAATGCCCGCATCTGGCACTATGGGTGTTCCCTTCGGAGAGACCTGTCCCTGAAGCCACACGGCTATACCTACCGACTGCACCAGAGCTACGAAAAGGGTCAGGTATCTGGTATACTGGTTTATCTTATACCTTCCGTAGTCACCTTCTTCCTTAGCAAGCCTTTGAAGCTCGGGCACTGCCACCGTCAGGAGTTGCATCATGATGGAGGCGGATATGTAAGGCATCACGCCGAGGGCAAAAAGGGTCATCCTGCCCAGATTTCCACCGGAGAAAATGTCATAAAGGTAGAAAATGGTGCCCTCAAAGGTTTTGAAAAACTCCTGAAGGGCGGTGGTGTCTATGCCCGGCAGGGGTATGTGGCTACCAAGCCTGTATATGGCGAGCATAAAGAGTGTATAGAGGAGCCTTTTCTTAAAGTCCTCAAGACCGAAGAGCTGTTTTATATACTCTACCACTTTAGCTCCTCACAGACACCACCCAGAGACTCAATCTTCTGTCTTGCGGATTTAGAGAAGGCGTGGGCTTTGACCTTGAGGGGTTTTGTAAGCTCACCCTCACCGAGCACCTTCACGGGCATACCCTTACGCACCAGCCCCTTCTGTAGGAGGAGCTCTGGCGTTACCTCTTCACCGCTTTCGAAGTATCTTTCAAGGGTCTTGAGGTTCACCACCGCATACTCCACCCTGTTAATAGGCCTGAAACCCCTTTTTGGCACTCTCTTATGGAGGGGTGTCTGACCGCCTTCAAACCAGGAGGGGAGCCTTCTATCTCCCGAGCGCGTCTTCTGACCCTTGTAACCCTTTCCACAGGTCTTTCCAAGTCCGGAGCCTATACCCCTTCCTACTCTTCTTTTTTCCTTTGTGGCACCTTCATTCGGTGCGAGCTCATGAAGTTTCATTCCTGAACCTCCTCTACCTGAAGAAGGTGAAAAGCCTTTCGCAGGTTACCCCTCACCATTGGATTGTCTTGCAGAAGGACCTCCTGCCCCACCTTTTTAAGACCCAAACTTTTGACCGCCTGCACCTGGGCTTCGGGCTTTCCTGCCAGACCTCTTATAAGTTTGACCCTTAACTTAGCCATCCTTTTGCCTCCTCAGGGTATACGCAGGTCCCTTGCGTAAATGTGATATCTCTTCTTTAAGAGCTCCACATCCAAACCTCTATCTTTTGCCACCTCTTCCAGAGACCTCAGCTTCAGAAGGGCATCAAAAACCGCCCTGACCACATTGTTGGGGTTCGTGCTACCCTGTAGCTTTGTAAGCACATCTGTATAACCTGCAAGTTCAAAGATGGGCTTGGCGGCACCGCCTGCCACTATACCCGTCCCCCGTCTTGCAGGTATAACCTTTATCATTGTTGGTCCGTAGTGACCTGTCACATCGTGGGGGACGGTGCCGTTCTCTATGGGCACCCTTATCAGGTGCTTCTTACCATCTTCTATAGCCTTTGCAATGGCTATGGGCACCTCCCTCGCCTTTCCAAGACCAAAACCCACAAAGCCCCTCTTATCACCCACTATAACAAGGGCGCTGAAAGAGAACCTTTTACCACCCTTGGTAACCCTGGTGGTCCTCTTTGCGTATATAAGCCTTTCCTCTATCTGTAGCTGGTCTTCGAACTCCGCTATCCTCTGAAGCCTTCTCTTTTCATCAATAAGCCTTTCAATGGCAATGCCACCCATACTTACCTCCTTTATAACTCAAGTCCGAGCTCTCTGCACCTGTCCGCAAAGGCTTTTATCTTACCATGGTAGAGAAAACCACCTCTGTCAAAAACTACCCTTTTTATACCCTTCTCGAGAGCTTTCTTTACAAGGACCTCTGCCACCTTCCGCACATCCTCAATGGATTTGCCACCCTTGCTACCTTTGAGCTGGACAAACTCCGGGTCAAGAGAGGATGCGCATACCAAAGTCCTCGAAGCTCCGGCGCTGTCATCCACTATCTGGGCGTAGAAGGCATTCAGGCTCCTGTATACACACAGTCTTGGTCTCTCCGGTGTTCCAAAAATCTTCTTCCTTATCCTTTTGTGCCTTCTCTCTCTCTTCTCATGCCTTCCGAGCTTTGCCATCCTTTACCTCCTTACTTCTTACCACCCTTACCTTTACCAGCAGCTTTGCCCGCCTTAAGCCTGAGCACTTCACCCTCGTAGCGTATACCCTTGCCTTTGTATACGTTGGGTTTTCTGAAAGCCCTTATCTGGGCGCATACCTGACCTACTCTTTGTTTGTCAATACCGCTTACATATATCTTGTTTTCCCTGACCTCTATCTTCACATCGGAGGGGATAGGGTAAAGGACGGGGTGAGAAAGTCCAAGACTAAGCTCAAGGTTGTTCCCCTTTACCGCAGCTCTGTATCCAAGACCCACCACCTCTAACACTTTGGTAAAACCCTCGGTAACTCCCTTTATCATGTTTCTTATAAGGGCTGCGGTTGTGCCGTGCATAGCTCTGTGGAAGGGTTGGTCAGTAGGTCTTTCAACCTTCAGCCTGTTGTCTTCCAGCTGAACCCTTATATCTGGGTGGAGCTTCATTGAAAGCTTCCCCTTTGGACCTTCCACCCTGAGTTCCCCTTCCTGAAGGTTTACTTTTACACCCTGGGGTATTTCTATGGGTTTTTTACCTATCCTTGACATGTTTCCACCTCACCACACATAGGCTATAAGCTCTCCACCCTTGCCCAGCCTGCGCGCTTCCTGGTCAGTTATAAGACCTGCATCGGTGGAGAGTATGGCTATGCCGAAACCTCTTTCCACGTAGGGTATCCTGTGCTTTGGTGTGTATATCCTTCTTCCGGGCTTTGAAACCTTCTTTAGCTCAGATATGACACTCTTTTCTCTCTTGGGGTCGAGATACTTGAGATGTATCCTCAGTTTATACTGGTTACCTTTTTTCTCCTCCTGAAGCCTCTCCCAGTCCTTTATATAACCCTCCTTCTTGAGAAGTTCAAGAAGCGCTTCCTTAAGCCTGGAAGAGGACACATCCACATACTCCATCCGTCTTCTTATGGCGTTCTTAATCGCAGAAAACATATCCGCTATGGGGTCCATCCCTTACCTCCTTACCAGCTGGACTTTTTAACACCCGGAAGCTCACCCTTGAGGGCAAGCTCTCTGAAACATAACCTGCACATACCAAACTGTCTTATAAAGCCTCTCGGTCTTCCGCAGAGGGGACAGCGGTTTTTCTGCCTCACCGCATATTTGGGAAAATGCATCACGTCCTTCGCCACTTTTGCCTTTCTTGGCATGTTAACCTCCTGCACTCCTTATGGGAAGCCCCAGCAGAGAAAGAAGCCAGAAGGCTTCCTCATCCTTTTTTGCGGTTGTGTGTATTATTATGTCCATACCCCTTATGGCATCCACTTTTTCATAGTCTATCTCCGGAAAGACTATCTGCTCAGAAATACCAAAGGCGTAGTTACCCCTGCCGTCAAAGGAACGCGGGTTTAAGCCCTTAAAGTCCTTGACCCTTGGAAGTGCTATGGATATGAGCTTGTCAAGAAAGTCCCACATCCTCTCCTTCCTGAGGGTCACCTTAAGCCCTACGGGCATACCCTTCCTGAGTTTAAAACCTGCCTCTGACTTTTTGGCTCTTCTGACAGCCGGCTGTTGACCTGTTATAGCCCTGAGGTCTTCCATCGCCTTTTCAAGCTGTTTTATGTCACCCACCGCCTCACCCACACCCATGTTAACCACTACCTTTACAATCCTTGGCACTTCCATGGGGTTTCGGTAACCGAAGCGGTTCATAAGCTGGGGCACTATCTCTTCCCTATATTTTGTGTAGAGCCTTGGAACATATTTGGTCTCCACGCTCATGTCTTAACCCTCACTTTTTCTCTTATAAGGTCTATGTTCTCTTCGCACTTCTTGCAGTATCTGTACTTCCTTATCACATCTCCATCCAGAACCTTTCTTATACCCACTCTTGTAGGCTTTTCACACTTGGGACACACCAGCATCACATTACTTATGTGTATTGGCGCTTCCATCTCGTATATACCACCCTCTCTCACATTTGGTATCTCTCTTAAATGTTTCTTTACCAAGTTTACATCCTTCACTACCACCCTGTTTTCTTCTCTCAACACCCTTATAACTTCACCTACCTTGCCCTTTTCCTTGCCCCTCGTGACCACAACTTTATCACCCCTCTTTATCTTCTGCGCCATCACACTACCTCCGGTGCCAGAGATGCCAGCTTTGTAAAGCCTCTGTTCCTAACTTCTCTTGCTATGGGTCCAAGTATGCGAGTGCCGAGGGGTTCGCCATACTGATTGAGGAGAACCACCGCATTGTCGTCAAACTTTATGTAACTACCATCCAGGCGCCTCACTTCCTTCTTTGTCCTAACCACCACCGCCCTGTAAACCTTACCTTTCTTAGCGGCGCCGTTTGGTGCAGCTACCTTTACGGTTACTGTAACCACATCACCCACCGTTGCGTATTTCCTCGGGGCGTAAGGTATACCTATTATCTGCACCTTCTTGGCGCCCGAGTTATCCGCCACATTCGCATAACCCTGCCTCTGTATCATGACCTTTCACCTCTAACACAAGCTAAAAATTTTAGCATAAGTGAACCCATCAGGGCAAGGACTTTTTAAACCCTTCCTGGGAACCTTTAGGAGGGCTCATTATAAACCATAAACAAACCCTCTGTCAAGAGGCAAAGGGAGACTGTTTGAAAATTCTCAAGTATGCGTAGGACAAGGACTTTATAAGGTAAGGAGGAAAACATAAAAAAACTAACCTTCAGCAACATGCTCAAGTTCCACAGCATAAACCTCACCATCACAAAAAGCCTCGCAAGCTC
>JBCNVH010000102.1:0-4803 GCA_039630295.1 Aquificaceae bacterium
CCTTGCCCAGCTCATAAACGACCTGAAGGAAGCAAACCCTACCGCTAAGGTGTGCGTGAAGTTGGTAGCGGAGACAGGCGTGGGAACGGTAGCCGCAGGAGTGGCTAAGGCTTATGCGGACATTATTCAGATAAGTGGTGCGGAGGGTGGAACGGGTGCAAGCCCCTACTCTTCCATAAAGAACGCAGGCAACTACTGGGAAATAGGTCTCTCGGAGACCCAGAGAGTTCTGATGGAGAACAACCTGAGAGACAAGGTGAGGCTTAGGGTGGATGGTGGTATGAGGACGGGTAAGGATGTGGTCATAGCTGCGCTCCTTGGAGCGGAGGAGTTTGGCTTTGGCACCGTCTCTATGATTGCGGAAGGTTGTGTAATGGCAAGGGTCTGCCATACAAACCAGTGCCCCACAGGGGTGGCAACCCAGGACCCAAAATACAGGGAAAAGTTCAAGGGTAAGGTGGATAAGGTGATGAGCTACTTTCTGGCGGTGGCTCAGGAGGTGAGAGAAATCCTATCTCAGATGGGCTTCAGGTCTTTGGAAGAAATCATCGGAAGAAGGGAACTTATTGAGATAAAGACCTACGACCACCTACCCGGTTCCAAAAGGGTGAAGCTGGAGGAGTTTCTTAAAGAGGGATACCCACAGGGCAAGCCCCTCAGATGCCTGCAGGAGCGTAACGACAACCCAAGAAGGAGCTCCCTGGCAAGAGAGCTGGAGGAGCATGTGCTTCCTTACATAGATAGAGGTGAGAAGTTCTATGGAGAATACACCATAAGGAACATAGACAGGAGTGTCCCCACGAGGCTTGCCTACCACATAGCGGTGAGATACAGAGATGAGGGTCTTCCCGAGGATACCATAAACCTCATCTTTAGAGGCACCGCGGGGCAGAGCTTTGGAGCCTTCAACCACAGGGGTATGTCCCTTACCCTTATAGGGGATGCCAACGATTATGTGGGTAAGGGTATGTTCGGTGGAAGGATAGTCATAAAACCTCCAAGTGTGGAAAACACTCAGAACCATGTAATAATGGGCAACACATGTCTCTACGGTGCTATCGGAGGAGAGCTCTTCGCGGCAGGAAAAGCAGGTGAGAGGTTTGCGGTAAGAAACAGCGGAGCTCTGGCGGTGGTGGAAGGTGCGGGTATGCACTGCTGTGAATACATGACCGGCGGTCTTGTGGTAGTGCTGGGTAAAGTAGGGGTCAACTTCGGTGCAGGTATGACGGGCGGTTTTGCTTACGTGCTGGATGAGGACATAGACAGGAAGATAAATGCAGGCTATGTGATGACCAGAAACCTCAGAAATAGAGAGAAAGAGGAGTTAAGGTTCCTCATAGAAAAGCACCAGAGCTACACCCAGAGCAATTGGGCAAGGCACATACTGGAAAACTGGGAAGAATACTCTGGAATATTCAGGAAGGTTGTCCCTCTTGAGATGTGCAAGAGAGATGAAATGGGCATATCCGATGAGTGTGAGGTGGAGCTAAAGGGCTAAAGCTCGCTTAGCAAGCTCCCCGCCTGAACTATCTGACTGTTGGGGACTACCCTGTCCGCACCCAGCTCTTTAGCTTTCTGCATGAGCTCCGTCCTCTTGTGCCCGCAGTAAGCTATAACCTTTGCCCCTGCTTCTTTAAGTGACTTCACGCTCTCCGGTGGAAACTGCTCTATGTTTATCAGCACCACCTCCTCTCCCCCGTAGTTCCCTCCGGACCTGACCTCATAACCTTTCAAAGAAGACCTTATCCTGCTAAGAAGCAGGAGGTTGTTTTCCATCAGAAGCACCCTCATGCTTTAAAACCTCCAGAGATTTTAAGAAACTCTTTCTGAACTCTTCCTTAAACTTGTGAGACCAGAAGGCAATCTTAAGGGTGCTACCCTCCAGGCTTGCCCACACCTTCCGATGGACGGTGTAGAAGGCGAGGACCATACCACCGACCACCATAATAGAACCAAGCCATATAAGGAAAGTTCCGGGCTGACGAGACACCTGAAAACCGCTGAAGAACTGGGGTTCAAAATCCAGAAGGAAAAAGGTGTAGGGAAAATCCGCAAGCCCTGGTGACTGAGACTGGGCAAAGACTGTCAGCTCCGGTGAGTATACTACAGGCACATCGTAGGCTTTCCCCTCAAGCAGGACCTTTATCAGGAGAGCTGGTTTTAACTCACCCTGAAAACCCTTCCTTTCATCCTCAAGGTTAAGGGTGGACCTGTCTATGGAAAGTAGCATCTTTCCAAACTCGGAGACTTTTCCAGCCCTCAGTTCCACTTCTCCGATGAAAGCCCTCTTTGGGTCCAGAGGTGCCAGCTTTTTGTCAAAAACCGCCAGCTTTACCCTTCCTGCCTCGCCTGTAAGTCCGTAGGTAGCCTGAAATATTCTGTAAGAGCCAAAGTCAAGGGGTGCGTTCACCGCAATCACACCATCGGAGACCACCCTGCCGTTCTGTATAATCCTTATACTGCTCTCAAAGCTGGCGACAGCGTCCTTAAAGGGCGTTTCTACAGGCTTACCCTTTTTCTCAAACTCTTCACCGTAGCTGACAATTCTGAAGTCCTGGAGCTCTACCTGAAAAGGTAGCTTTATTGCCTTTTCCTTTGCCGGTATTTGAAGGGTGTCACCCTTTGAACCCTCCGGCACTATAAGGGTGCCCCTTATACCCCAGAGGGCATCCACAAGAGCACCCGCCATGATAACCAAAAGACCCAGATGCACCACATACACGCCAAGACGGGCAAACCTGCCCTTCTCCGCATAGAAGTATCTCTTGTTTCCCTCTCTATCCATGTAAACTCTGAAACCCATACCCTTCAAAAACCTTACCAGCCTTTCCTCCGACAGGTTCATCTGTAAAGACAGGGGTTTAAGATGTCTTTCCATATGCTCCTCCAACCTCTGAAACCTTTCCCTTGTAAAACTCTGAACCCAGACACGGGGGAGCCTCTTGAAGGAACAGGCTATAAGGTTAAGGGCAAGGAGGACTATAAAGCCTATGTAATACCAGGAGTGGAAAACATCGGTTATCCAGAGCCTCCATAACCAGTAGCCCAGGTCCGCACCGAACCTGTCAAGGTAAAACTCTACTGGCTGGTTCTGTTGCACATAGGTGGAGCCAAGCATGGATAGTATGCCAAGAAGGAGCATAAGGAAGATGGCAAGGCGTATGTCCGCAAGAAAGTCAAAGAAAAAGGAAAGGAGGCTTCCCTTTTTTGAGTATTCCTCCTTAAGATAGGCATAAACACCCAGAGCGTAGGAAAGCAAGGAGAAGCTAAAGAGAGCAAGACTTCCACCGAAAAAGGCAAAGTATACAGGTCCCCTATACTCAAGATGGAAAAGCCCAAGAATGAGAACTGCGGTAAAGAGCACAAAGGAAAGCACAAGAAGGGCGTAACCCCTGAAAGCCTGCCGACTTCCTTCCATCTTAGGAGAAATATAGTAACAAGGATTTTTATGTCAGTAAAAAACTCTTAGTGAGAATTGTCTACGCATGAAGGAGGGCACCCCTGTATATATTCAGAAGTTTTTCAAAGGTAGCGTTCCAGGAGAAATTGTTAGCTATATGAGAGCTGACCCTTTCTCTCAGAGAAAGGCTGAGGGCATTACAAGCCCTCATTAGGGCGTCATAGAAGGCTTCCACTCTTATCTCCTTTGCAAGGAACTCCTTGAAGGGTTGTGTTTCGAGCCCCAGGTCGGGAGCTACAAGAAGACAACCGCAAGCCTGAGCTTCAAGGAAAGAAAGCCCATAGGTTTCGCTGGAAGAAGCACTTATGTAAACATCACAGCTTGCGTAAACCTCTGACAGCTCCTCCTCTCTGTGAACATACCCTATATAGGTTATGTTGGATAGCTTCTGTGTGAGCTTTTCCACTTTCCTTCTCATGGGTCCGTCTCCTACCACAACCAGATGGAAGAGGGTAGGGTCCAGGTGCTGGAAAAAATCAAGTAGGAAGCTTATGTTTTTCTCCGGCGAGAGCCTGCCAACGTAGAGGAGCCTGAACCTGTTTTCATTTATACCAAGAACTTTTCCAAAGTAGGGGTTCCTCTTCCAGGGGTTAAAAACACGCGTATCCACACCCAAATTCAGTGTAGTCGTATGCTCAACTCCGTAGGACTTCAGGAATTCTTCTTGTCTTTTCGAAGGGGTCAGTATGAGGTCCGCCTTTGAAAGTCTCTTCCTTATCGTATGTTCCACCAAGACCTGTTTTAACTTTTCGGGCAAGGGGAGGAAGGATACATCAGTCCTTATGTCTGAATGGTAGAAGACGCTGAGAAAGTATCTGTCCGAGCTGAGGAAGGGTATGGGCTGGTAAGTTCCACCCAGTTCCACAATGTCAGGCTCCTCTCTCTGGAGTATTTCTTTTATCTCCGAAAGAGAAGAGAAAAACCTGTAACCCCCTGTGAGGGGTAGGGGAAAGGAGGGAAGTTCGTAGACCTTAGTAGACCCAAGATGGTATGTCCTTCTCTCTTTCCCCGGAATTATGAGCACATGCTCCACATGCTTCCCCTGCAGGAACTTTACCTTCTCCAGAAGGTATCGCTTTATACCGCCGCTCTTCCTGTGGAAGTAGGGGGTAATATCAACCAGCTTCATGCACTAACCTTCCGAGCCCTGCAATGGATAGCATGTAGTCTAAATAGCTTTTTCTCATGTCAAGGTTTCTCGCCCTGTAGAGGGCTTCCTGAGACATGGCTCTGCGAAGGTTTTCCTTAGAGAGGAGCAGGGATAGCTTTTCAACGAACTCCTCGGGTCTTGTAGCTATAAAACCGTTTACTCCTTCCTCCACATGCTCGTGAGAAGCCCCCCT
>JBCNVH010000103.1:0-5695 GCA_039630295.1 Aquificaceae bacterium
CCCACTTTTCGTAGCTCTTAGAAGCCTTTGAGAACCTCAAGGATAATGCCTTCATCCCTTGGAAAATGACCCCCCGGGAATGTTATTAATTTAGCCCTTTTTAGCATGGAGTAAAAAGAGCTATGGCTGAACGAATAGGAACTATTGGGTCTTTTTCTCCGTGCAGGATTACGACCTTTTGTCTTATGTGCAATGTCTTGCATATCCAATCTCATGTAGTCTTTAAGCATAGCCTTTGCGGAGAGCTTGACCGTGCCTCCTTAAAACCCTTCGGATAGCGATGACCTAACTTCAGCAGGCGGCCCTTTTTCCAGCCTGAGAAGAAAGCTCTAAGATTTTCTAAGCCAAAAGCAAGAAAAGCAAGGAGAAGCACCTATAAGCAAAAGCCCACCAAATCTTTCCTGGAAACAAATAAGCCATAATTAAGGCAAAGGCTTGCCCCCATAGACCAGCCAATGAGAAGGCTACCTTTCTGAGCCTGCAGAGAAAGCTCTTTTGCAAGATGCCAGAAGTTTTTGTAGACCAAGGAGCTCACACCGTGAAAAGGCAGGTCTACAGAAGGAAGGCTTTTTGAGACTTTGAACTGAAGCCCCAGCCGTGGATAAATAGAAGCGGGACCGGAGGGACTCGAACCCCCGACCTAGGGATTCAAGAAATCCCTTGCTCTGTCCAGCTGAGCTACGGACCTGGGGTGGCAGGACTTGAACCTGCGACCTCTGGCTCCCAAAGCCAACGCTCTGCCACCTGAGCTACACCCCGTATATTATAGGATTATAACTCTAACCTTTCAACTCTTCCAGTCACTTCAAAGAGAAGGTTATTATACCTGTTATAAGCCCAAGGCAAAGCCCTACGAGAGTTTGCCTTTATGCTACATAAGTTTTTTCAGGTTCTTCCTGTGTTATGTATAGCAGGAGGTCTCTGAGCCTGCAGGAGTAGCCCCACTCGTTATCATACCAGGCACCCACGTGTATAAGGTCCTCTAAAACCTGGGTAAGTCCTGCATCAAAGATGGCGGAGTGGGGATTGCCTACTATGTCCTGAGAGACGATGGGCTCTTCCGTATACTGAAGTATATTCTTAAGGTAGGTTTCTGAAGCTTCTTTGAAAGCTCTGTTAACCTCCTCCGGAGAAGAGGGAGGGCGTTCTACCACCAGGGTAAGGTCAACAAGAGAGCCGTCCGCAACCGGAACGCGCCTTGCAGTGCCATCCAGCTTTCCCTTAAGTTCGGGTATCACCTCGCCTATAGCCTTTGCAGCACCTGTGGTTGTGGGTATTATGTTTACCGCTGCAGCTCTGGCGCGTCTGAGGTCTTTGTGGGGCAGGTCCAGAACCCTCTGGTCATTTGTGTAAGCATGGACGGTAACCATGTAGCCCTTTCTAACCCCGAACTTTTCGTGAAGGACTTTAAGGGTTGGTGCTAGGCAGTTGGTGGTGCAGGAGGCGTTGGAAATTATCCTGTGCTTCTCCGGGTCAAACATATGTTCGTTTACACCCATCACCAGGGTTATGTCCGGGTTTTTGGCAGGTGCGGAGATGATAACTCTTCTAACCGTGTCCCTAAGATGGAGCTCCGCTTTTTCTCTGCTGGTAAAGGCGCCAGTAGACTCAAGAACCACCTCCACCCCGAGCTCTCCCCAGGGTATCTGGGCAGGGTCTTTATAGGAGAAGACCCTTATCTCTTTTCCTCCCACCACAAGGCTTGAATCTGTTGCGGTTACATCACCTCCAAACCTGCCGTGTATAGAGTCATACTTGAGGAGATGCGCCAAGGTTTTTGTGTCTGTGAGGTCGTTGACCGCAACCACCTCAACATCCTCGTATCCAATACATGCCCTCAGGAAGGCCCTTCCTATCCTACCAAATCCGTTTATACCTACTTTTACACCCATGGTAGTGTTTAATTATAAATCATTTTCCTCGTAAGTTATAATATCAAGCCCATGAAGTTCTACATTACAACACCCATATACTATGTGAACGACGTTCCCCACATAGGCCATGCCTACACCACAATAGCAGCCGATGTGCTGGCAAGGTATTACAGAAAGAAGGGCTATGAGGTCTTTTTTTTGACAGGCACGGACGAGCACGGTCTCAAGATACAAAAGTCTGCGGAGGAAAAGGGTATAAGCCCCATAGAGCTGGCTGACCAGAATTCGGAGAACTTTAAAAAACTCTGGGAATATATGGGTATAAGCTACGACAGGTTTATAAGAACCACAGAGAGAGAGCATGTGGAGCTGGTCAAGGAAGTCTTTACCAAAAGTTACGAAAGGGGCGATGTATATCTTGGGGAATATGAGGGCTGGTATTGTGTGGGTTGTGAAGAGTTCAAGCCAGAAGGGGAGCTTTTGGAGGGTCATAGGTGTCCCATACACCTAAAGCCCTGTGAATACATAAAAGAACCCTCCTATTTCTTCAGACTTTCCCGGTATGAAAGTTACCTACTGGAACTTTACGAGAGAGAAGCCAACTTTATCCTACCACCTCAAAGGAAAAAAGAGGTAGTTTCCTTTGTAAAGCAGGGCTTGAAAGACCTCTCGGTTACAAGACCAAGGAGCAGGGTCAGGTGGGGCATAGAGGTGCCCTTCGACACCGAGCACACCATATATGTGTGGTTTGACGCCCTGTTTAACTACATCTCCGCCATAAGGGACAGGCAACACCTTTGGCCCGCCGACCTTCATCTTGTGGGCAAGGATATCCTGAGGTTTCATGCGGTCTACTGGCCAGCCTTTCTTATGTCTGTTGGTTATGAGGTGCCAAAGGGCATATTCGCCCACGGTTGGTGGAAAGTGGAGGGACAGAAGATGTCCAAGTCCCTGGGTAATGTGATAAGTCCTTACGATTTTGTCAAGGATTGGGGTCTGGACGAGGTGAGGTATTTTCTCCTCCGGGATGTGCCCTTTGGTGAGGATGGGGACATAAGAAGAGAAGCCATACTCAACCGACTTAATGGAGAGCTTGCCAATGAGATAGGAAACCTTTTCAGCAGGGTTACCGCTATGGCGGTAAAGTATCTTGGGGGTAAGGTTTCGGGAGATAGGGAGAGAGAATACGAAAAGGTAGCCTCTGAAAGCGTCAGGGAATACGAAGAGGCGATAAAGAGAGTAGACTTCTACAATGCTCTTGAGGCAGTTCTGAGGCTCTCTTCCTACCTTAACAAGTATGTGGACTCAAAAGCTCCCTGGAACCTTGCAAAAACTGATGAGCCTGCTCTGAAAAGGGTCCTATACGCTTTATCTGATGGCATATGCCTTCTGGCAAACCTCCTTGAACCCTTTATGCCCAACAAGATGTCAGAAGTATACAGAGCCATGGGGGTAGAGCCACAAAAGGGCGAGCTAAAACCCTACTCAGTTTCTGGATATTCCATAAGGGAAAAGGTCCTTCTCTTTCCAAAGAGGTAGAGCAAGGAGGTCCTGGCTTGTTTCTTCGGGGTTATAATTATCTGTATGCTGAGCATAGCCATAGGCTCGGACCATGCAGGCTACCCCTTAAAGGAGAAGATAAAGGATTTCCTTCTTTCAAGGGGTTATAGGTTGCTGGATTTAGGTGCCCAGTCAACCACTTCCACCGACTACCCCCTTTTTGCCCGAGAGGTATGCCTGTCTATTCAGAGGGGAGAAGCCCAGAGAGGTATACTGGTATGTGGCACGGGGGTGGGTATGTGCATAACCGCCAACAAGTTCAAAGGCATCAGGGCAGCCCTCTGCTTTAACGAATACATGGCACGCATGAGCAGGAAACACAACGACGCCAATGTGCTATGCCTTGGGGAAAGGGTGTTGGGTGTTGAACTTGCCCTTTCAATAGTTGAGGTGTGGCTCTCAACAGACTTTGAAGGTGGAAGGCATGAAAAGAGGGTAAAGTTCATAAAGGAGATAGAAGATATGATATAATACACTCAGGAGGCTGTTATGGACATACAGCAGGCTTTGTATCCTAACCTAACCCTTTTTATTCAGGCTATTCTCTTCCTCCTTTTTGTCGCCCTCATCAGGAGCTTTCTTGTAAAGCCCTATTCACGGGTTATCGAAGAAAGAGAAGCCCTAAGCCAGAAGAACATGGAAGAGGCACTAAAGCTGAGAGAGGAGGCGGAGAGATATCTGGAAGAAGCCAGAGCTATATTAGAAAAGGGTAGAAGAGAATCCGGGCAAATACTGGAGCAGGCAAAGAGAGAGGGAGAAAGGCTAAGGTCTGAGCTCCTTGCAAGGGTGGAAGCGGAGACGCAGGAAGAGATAGAAAAGTCGGTGGAAGAGATAAGGAAAAGCCTTGAGGAAGAGAAGAGAAAACTGGAGGAGAGGGTGAAAGATATAGCGGAGCTTATAAAACAGAAGGTTTTGGAGGAGGCGGCATGAGCGAAGGACATCATGGTCTTGAACTTCTGTGGAAGGGTCTTAACATACTGGCTTTTCTCGGTATAGTATACTATTTTGGTAAAAAACCAATTTCTGAAGCCTTTAACAGATACTTTCAGGGTTTGACCGAGAAGCTCCTTACCTCAGAAAGTGAGTTAAAAGAGGCTCAGGAAGAGATAAAGCGGGCTAGGGAAAGCCTTCAGGATGCGCAGAGGAGATACGAGGAACAGCTTAAGCTCTCTCAGGAGACCGCAAAAACCATAAGGGAAGAAGAAGAGAGGAAGGCTCAGGAGGTGGCAAAAAGGATAAGGGAAAAGACGAAGGAAGTCATCGAGATAGAGCTCAAGAAAGCAAAGGAAGAGCTCCTGCGCTACGGTGCGGAGAGGGCACATAATCTGGCGGTGCAGATGTTAAAAGAGAGGTTCAAAGAGGAAAAGGTGCAGAAGGCTTACATAGAAAGACACCTTAAAAGGCTGGAGGTAGAGGGATGAACCCAAGACCGGAAGTGGTGAGAAAGGTGGCAAAGATATTCCTTGAAAAAACTCCAAAGGAAAAGGGTGAACTGAGGAAAACCTCGGAGCTCCTCCATTTCATATACGGACTTTACAGGTCGGAGAAGACCTTTAGAGGTTTTATACTGAACCCTACCATACCCAGAGAAGAAAAGCTGAACTTTCTCAGGAAACTCAGAGAAAGGTTTGGAGCAAGTGAAAAGCTGGATGAAGTTTTTGACTACATACTTGAGATAAATGCGGTGCCTCTTCTTGGTGAGATAAGAAGGGTTTATGATTACGAGGTGGAAAAACTCCTTAAGGTTAGCAAAGCTCTGCTGGTGCTGGCAAGAAGGGTGGATGAGAAGGAAATTGAAAGGATAAAGGCGGTCACAAAAAATCTTACCGGCAGAGATTACGAGTTTGAGGTGGTGGAAGACCCTGAGCTAATAGGTGGTTTTCTCCTGAAGACTTCAAGCCTTGTGCTGGATGCGTCCGTAAAAAGAAACCTTGAGGCACTTTTGAGAGGATAATATGGAATATCCTGCGCATAAGTTTGAAGAGCTCTCAAAAAGGCTCAGCTCTTTAGCAATTCCACCTGATGTGGACGTGGAGCTGTTGCTACCTGAAAAAGACGGAGTAGAGTATCCTACCGTGGTTATAACATACATAGGCGGTGAGGAAGAAGGACCGCAGAAGGAAATAGTGTTCAATCAGGCTTACTGGAACTCGTCAATGGAGACGCTTTTAGGTGCTATAACCCATCAGATAACTTCTCTTTTAGAAGAGCTCCAATCCTTCGAAGGAGAATAAAGGAGGAGGACTATGGAGAGAACTTTG
>JBCNVH010000104.1:0-6621 GCA_039630295.1 Aquificaceae bacterium
GAAGGCAAGGTATGGGTTGGAGGTGGGGTCAGGGAAACGTATCTCTATTCTCTTTGCCTTGGGAGAGGGAGAATAGGTGGGTATCCTTATGGCTGCAGAGCGGTTTCTTGCAGAGTAGGCAAGCCTTACGGGCGCTTCAAAGCCGGGAACAAGCCTGTGGTAAGAGTTTAGGGTTGGGTTGGTGAAGGCGGTTAGCGCAGGTCCGTGTTTGAGAACACCCCCTATGGCATACAGGCAGGTCTCGGAGACACCCGCATACTCAGACCCCGCAAAGAGGTTCTGTCCTTCCTTCCAGATGGAAAAGTGGGTGTGCATACCAGAGCCGTTGTCGTTGGGAAGGACTTTTGGCATAAAGGTGGCAAACTTGCCATACTTGTGAGCCACCATCCTGACCACATACTTATATAGGAAGAGCTTGTCCGCCTGATTGACCAGAGAGTCATAGCGGATGTCTATCTCTCCCTGTCCTGCGCTTGCCACCTCGTGGTGATGCAGTTCTACTATTATGCCCAGCTGGGACATGATAGTGACCATCTCATTCCTGAGGTGGTGCACCCTATCGAGGGGTGGCACGGGGAAATACCCTCTCTTATGGGGTATCTTGTAACCGGAGGAGGCTATCTCCCTGTTCCACCATCCTTCCTCCGAATCTATCCTCCAGAAGGCGTAGTTGGCAGAAGTTCCAAATTCCACAGAGTCAAAGATGAAAAACTCAGCCTCTGGTCCGTAATAGGCGGTGTCCCCTATGCCTGTTTGCTTCAAATATTGCTCTGCCTTCTGGGCTATGTAGCGCGTGTCCCTTCCGTATCTTTCTCTTGTTATAGGGTCGTATATGTCACATATCATAACCAGCGTTTTGGGTTCCATAAAGGGGTCTATGAAGGCTGTGGTTGGGTCTGGAAAGGCGAGCATGTCTGACTCGTGGATGGACTGCCATCCCCTTATGGAAGAGCCATCAAAGCCTCTCCCTTCCTCAAAGGTGGACAGAGATAGCTCGTAGGCTGGTATGGTGAGGTGCTGCCACTGACCAAAAAGGTCAGAAAACCTCAGGTCCACATACTGGACCCCTTCCTGCTCAATGAGGCTTAAAACCTCAGCTGGTGAATACTTTGGCATGGTATGACCTCCTTTATAGGTTTTTTATATTGCCTGCTCACCTCTTTCACCGGTGCGTATCCTTACCACGTTCTCTATCGGTATTATGAATATCTTGCCGTCCCCCACCCTTCCTGTCTGGGCGGTCTTCATGATGGTCTGCACCACCTTTTCCACATCCTCATCCCGCACCACCACCTCTATCTTGACCTTGGGCAGGAAGTCAATAACATACTCCGTCCCACGGTATATCTCCGTGTGACCCTTTTGCTGACCAAAGCCGCGCACCTCTGTGACCGTCATCCCACCTATGCCTATCTCCACAAGGGCATCCTTCACCTCGTCCAGCTTAAAGGGTTTGATGATGGCTTCCACTTTTTTCATCCTTCAACCTCCTGCTTTTGTTTATGCAAATACTATGCCAGCAGGGCATGCTGGCACAGGGTTTAATTTTACTACCTTTCAGAAGTTTGGGCTTTTCAGCAGTATGAAAAATTGTTTACAAAAATGTAAAATTGTTGACCCTTTTAGGAACAGCTCTTAAGCTCTATGGTCGCATGAGCTATCTCTCTAAATTCAGAGATTAACCTCTGATAGTAGTCCAGGTCATAATTACCCGTGGTTTCAAGACCCACTATGCAGGCGTATTTATCCCTGTGCACCCTAAGAAGGTGAATGTCGTAGACCCTGCTCTTTCCATCACCTTCAAGGGTTTTGACTATGCGCTCCAGCAGTGGGTTTTTGCCCTCCCTGTCAAGAAGTATGGAGGCGCTTTCCCTCATAAGACCAAGAGACCATCTGATTATAAGCACAAAACCCAGAAGAGCCATCAACGGGTCCATAAACCATAAGCCCAGAAGCTTTCCGGAAAGAAGACCAACCAGGGCAAAAAGGGATGTGAGCAGGTCCGCCAGCACATGGAGGAAAGCTCCCTGAAGGTTAAGGTCACGATGGGTTTTGTCTTCCCTGTGGTGTTCGCCGTGAAGGAGGTACGCACTTAACAGGTTAACACCCAAACCTATCAGGACAACCACAAGAGCCTGATTGTATTCCACATCACTTCCCTCCAGAAGCTTTGAGAGGGCTTTTTCCAAGAGCAAAAAGGAAGCAAAGAAAAGAAGTATACTGCTTGTGTAAGCCCCCAAAACTTCCACCTTCCAGGTGCCAAAGGTGAAGCTTCCTTCCCTTGACCATCTTCTGGCAAGATAATAGGCGGTGTAGGCTATAGCAAAGGCGAGAGCGTGGGTAGACATGTGTATACCATCCGCCATCAAGGCAACAGAGTTAAACAGATAACCGGCCACCACCTCTATAAGCATGGTGGCAAGGGTTATAAGAAAAACTATTAATACTCCCCTGTGTGTCCTGCCTTCATAGGTGTAAAAATTCTGCTGATGCTTGCAAAGCATAGGTAAATTCTACTGACGGCAACATTAAAGGGCTATGAGGGAACTCAACCAAGAGAGTCATCTATCCACTTAAGGTAATCCTCGTTTCCTGCCACTATGGGTAGGGCTATTATCTCCGGCACCGTGTAGGGATGGATAGACTTTACAGCCCTGAGGAGCTCCTCAAACTTCTTTGCAGAGGTTTTTACCACGAGCAGGCTTTCCCTGTCCCTTTCAATGTTGCCCTTCCACCAGTATATGGAATTTACCTCAGGGACCACATTGACGCAGGCACCCAGCTTGTTCTGGATGATGTATTCTCCCAGTTCCTTACCCTTTTCTACAGGTGCGGTTATAAACACTACATAATAGCCATGCATGGTGGAGAAAATTATACCTCCATAGTCCGGTATAGCTGTTAAAATGTTTCTATGGACCTGAAGGAAGCGCAAGAGAAGCTGAATTCTCTTGGTTACAGTGAGCTATACCTTTGGCAGGACCCACCCAACACACATTATCCCTGGCATACCCACGAGGAGGACGAGGCGCGTCTTGTCCTTGAAGGTGAAGTAACCATAGGAACGGAGAAGGAAGTTTACCATCTAAAGGCAGGGGACCTTCTTGAGATAAGAGCCGGGACACGCCACTGGGCAAGGACGGAGAAGGGTGTAAAGTATCTCTGCGGTAGCAGAAGAGCTTAATTTTTTTATAAAACATGGACATAAAACCGGAGGAGATATACCTGCTCGAGGACAGGGTGCTTGTAGACATAAGGAGCCCCTCCGAGTATCAGGAGTTCCACATACCCGGAGCCATAAACCTTCCTCTCTTTGAGGACGAAGAGAAAAGGCTTATAGGTATGGTTTACAGGGGTGAGGGTCTGGAAAAAGCCAGAGAGCTTGGCTACGATATAGCCTGGAAAAAGTTTGAGAACCTTCTTCAAAAATTTAAAGAGCTAAGAGAGAGGCACAGACATGTGGTTCTCTATTGCTGGAGGGGTGGGCTCAGAAGTCAGGAACTCTGTAGTGTGCTCAGCTCCGTGGGTGTGGAGGTTCTCAGGCTGGAAGGAGGCTACAGGGCTTACAGAGAGTTTATCCTCAAGGACATGGAGAGTTTGATAAGAAACAGGAGGTTTCTTGTTCTTACTGGTAAAACCGGCGTTGGCAAAACGAAGCTACTTAGAAGGCTGAAAGAGGAGGGTTATCCGGTTATAGACCTTGAGGGGCTTGCAAGGGACAGAGGTTCTGTATTTGGCAAGCTGGGTATGGGCAAGGGCATAAGCCAGAAGCTCTTTGATGCGCTGCTCTACGAGGAACTCAGAAAACTGAAGGAGAACCTCCTGCTCGTGGAGGACGAAAGCAGGTTAATAGGTAAGGTGCACCTGCCTGGTATCTTCTGGCAAAAGAAAGAAGAGGGTCTTTTTTTGGAGGTGGAGGCAACCTACGAAAGCAGGCTCAAAAATCTGATGGAGGAATACGCTTCTTTTGACGGTTGGCAGGAAGAGTTTAAAAAATCTCTTCTTAAGATAAGAAAGTATCTGGGTGAGGAAAGATACAGAAAGGTTCTCCACCTGCTGGAAGAGAACAGAGTAGAGGAGCTTGCCCTATTCCTGATGACCGAATACTACGACAAAACTTACAGACTTCAGAAAAAACCCCTTTTCAGGCTGGACTGCTCGGATTTTGAGACCTGTCTTGAAAAGCTGAAAGGATTATACGCGTGCCTTCTTAAAGAAAGGGAAGTTCCTGAGCTTTGCAGGTAGTTTCTTACCCCTCAAATCCAGCTCCACCTCAAGCCCTTCAATTCTTAGAGAAGGTTTTACAAAGCACAGAGCTATACCCTTCTGAAGGCTTGGGGAAAAGGTTCCACTGCTTACATAACCCACAGGCTCACCTCCGTAGAAAAGCCTGTAGCCTTCCCTGGGCACACCCCTCTGAAGAAGCTCAAGACCGAAGAGCTTTTTTTCCACAGGTCTCTCTAAAAGTTCCCCTTTCCCGAGAAAGTCCTTCTCAAGGCTTACATACCTCTCAAGACCTGCCTCAAAAGGACTTAAATCCTCAGAAAGCTCATGTCCGTAAAGGGGCATACCCGCCTCAATCCGAAGCACATCCCTGGCACCGAGCCCGCAGGGCGTACAGCCCTTTAGCAGTTTCCTGAAGAGCTCCATACCTTCCTTCAGGGGCGCATAAATCTCAAAACCGTCCTCACCCGTGTATCCTGTGCGGGATACCAGGGTTTTATCAAAAAACTTGAAGTGGTAATATTTGATATCCCTTACAGGAAGGTAAGCCTGCAGTGCCTCCACCGAATGAGGACCCTGAAGGGCAAACTGAAGGGTCTTCTCGCCGAGGTCTTCCACCTGAAGCCCAAAGGACCTGAGCCAGCCAATCACCTTTTCCCTGTTTATCGCATTAACACAGAGAAAAAACTCCTCTTCAGACAACCTGTAAAGAGTTATGTCATCCTTAACCCCGCCCCTTTCGTTCATAAGCAGGTTATACTGAACCCTCCCCTCTTTTAGCTTTCCCACAACCCTCGAGGTAACATACTCAAGCCTGCTCAGCTCACCCCTTATCACAAGCCTCCCCATGTGAGATATATCAAAAAGCCCGCAGGAATTCCTCACTTCAAGGCTTTCTTTCACCAGAGAGGAGTATTCGAGGGGCATGACCCATCCTGCAAACTGGGTAAACTTTGCTCCAAGGCTTTCGTGAACTTTGTAAAGAGGTGTCCTCATATTAAAATTTTAGCCCATGCTCGGTTCATACCTTATGGTGAATTACATAAAAACTTTCCTGCTTGTGCTTTTTGTTCTTCTTGGACTCTTCTATTTATACCTTTTAGGTGAGCTTTTTTTCCTTTTCAAAGACAAAAACCCTTCCATCTTCCTTTCTTATACCCTAAACTTCTTGCCTATAGCTTTCTTTTACATGAGTGCTTTTGTAACAGGCCTTGCTCTCATTCTGGTCTTCAGAAGGATAATAAACAAAAAACTTGACCTCTTGTTCCAGAGCTTTGGACTTTCCCCTCTAAGGCTTTCCTCTTACATCCTAATTTTTTCCCTGTTCTTATCCCTCATGAACCTTTTTGGTAGTTACGACCTTTATGCAAAGAACCAGAAAAAGCTATACAGGATAGAGAGAGAATACAAAAAGGCAAAGGAAAGCGAGAGCGGTGTTGTCCGAAATCTGTGGCTCAAGGAGGAAGCGGGAGAAGAAACGAGGTTTTACAGCTTTGAGCTGGTGGATGTATCTACGGGCAGGTTTCACGGCTTTTTCCTTTTGAAGGTGAAAGAAGGTTCTATTGGAGAGTTGATAACCGCAGAGGGTGGAAGATGGAAAGAAAACAGGATTGAGGTCAATGGGGCAAGCATAAGAAACCTGTTTACAGGTGAGACATGGACGAAAGATATGGAGTTTCATTATCTGGAACTGGAACAGATAAAGCCCCTTGCGGAGAAACCGGAGCACCTTTCCATGAAAGAAGCGCTTATGCTCGGTCTTCTTGGTGAGAAAATGGGAGTAAACAGCAGGTATTACCTTTATGAAATAGTGAGAAGGGTTCTCATATCAACCCTTCCCTTCTACCTAAGCCTTGCACTTAGCTGGTTCTATCTCAGGTGGAGACATTTTAACCTCACGCTTCTTTCCCTTCTCTCTCTCTTTTTCTTCCACTGGCTTTTGCTTAACTTCATGAGGTCTCTTATGGAAAATACAAACATCAAGTTTTCTTTAATCTTCCTGCTCTACCTTCCCATACCCCTTATAGCTCTAAAAGGATTTTATGATCTGGGCAAAGGATTCAGGGTCTAAGCTGGCACCACCCACCAAAAGCCCCTCCACATCCTTCATACGCATGAATTCGCCAGCGTTTTTAGGGCTTACACTACCGCCATAGAGGACGCGTGTTTCACCCCTGTGTCCGGGTTAATCTGATGGAGCAGGTCTTTGATATAGGCATGAACCAGCTGGGCATCCTTAGGTGTGGCTGGGTTGCCCGTTCCTATCGCCCAGACGGGCTCGTAGGCTATATCCAGGCTATCTGTATATTCCTCAACTTACGGAGAGGGCAAGTCTTATCTGGGTCTCTACCACCTTGAAGGTCAGACCCGCTTCTCTCTCTTCAAGTCTTTCGCCTA
>JBCNVH010000105.1:0-20804 GCA_039630295.1 Aquificaceae bacterium
GAGGATGGGCAGGTTTTCCATTATCCTTGTGAGCATCTCTTCCTCCGCGAGGATAGGTCCCGCCACATACATGCTGGAAAGGTCGTTGAGCACCACTATGTTCCTTATCTCCGCAAAAAAGCTCTCTATGGATTCCTCCTGGCTTCTGAGAAATTCAAGAAAGCTCCAGTAGGTTACATAGTAGCTTATGTTGTGGGAGAGTAGGTGGTCAGTATGGAATAGTTATAGTCTACATATAAGATGCTGAAGGGGATGGGTAGTTTGTGGTAAAGCCCATAATTTATTATGGCAACCACCTCGTAGTCTAACACAGTCAGTTTAAGACCGGCGCTTTCTATGAGTCTCCTTATATTTTCCACCGTCTCCTTACGGGAAAGCACAAGCACCACTCCCACATTCTTGTCCTCCGCCCTTGGTTCTATTATAAAGTAATCGTAATAGGTTTCTTCTTTTATGGCGGTTAGCTCCCTCTTTATAGACCAATCTATGGCGCTCTCCAGGTCCTTTCTGCTCATCGTGGTAGGATATTTGTAAAACTTCAGGAGTCCATCGTTGACCGGAATGCAGGCGCATACCCCTTTACCGGATAGCCCTCGCTCCTGAACTATACTTTTTAATAGAGCTCCTCTGTCTTCGCCCTCTATCCTTATCTCCACAGGCTCAAAAAGAGGCTTTTTCTCCTTATCCAGTTCTAAAAGCCGCAGTGTTTTGTCCGTTATGTGTAGTCCTACCGCTGCCCCCACTTCTTTTTTGAGAAAGGGTAGGGGAAACTTCGGTTTTACACGGGGTAGGCGAAGGGCGAGCTTCATGTTACCATCTCCTTCATCCTGCTCTCCGCATCTGCGACCACAAGCATGGTCTTCAGCACCGAGTCCGGATTGAGGGACAGACTGTCAATACCCTGCTCTACCAGAAAGACCGCAAACTCGGGGAAGTCCGAGGGTCCCTGACCGCATATACCCACCTTCTTACCTCTCTCCTTGGCGGTCTGTATAAGCTGGGCTATGAGCCTCCTTACCGCTTCGTTTCTTTCATCGTATAGGTGTGCCACCAGACCGGAGTCTCTGTCAAGACCAAGGGTGAGCTGGGTAAGGTCGTTGGAGCCTATGGAAAAGCCGTCAAATATCTCCGCAAACCTGTCCGCAAGCACCACATTGCTCGGGAGCTCTGCCATTACATAAACTTCCAGTCCGTTCTCCCCTTTCTTCAGTCCGTATTCTTCCATAACCTGCAGAACCCTTTCTCCTTCCTCTGGTGTCCTGCAGAAAGGTATCATAACCTTTGTGTTGGTAAGACCCATCTTGTTCCTCACCCTGAGGATTGCCTGGCATTCAAGACCGAAGGCAGACCTGTAGACCTCCGAGTAGTATCGGGAAGCACCCCTCCAGCCTATCATGGGGTTTTCCTCTTCTGGTTCAAAGAGCTCGCCACCTATGAGACCCCTGTATTCGTTAGATTTAAAGTCGGAGAAACGCACTATGACCGGGTTGGGGTAGAAGGCGGAGGATATCTTGGCAATACCGTAGGAAAGCTTCTTGACAAAATACTGGGCTTTGTCCTCGTAGCCAAAGGTGAGGTTTTCTATGTCTTCTATGAGCTTTTGCAGGTTTACCTGTTTTCTGTCTTTGCCCTTTGCCAGTTTCTCTGACAATGGCTGTTTTGCATGTCTGTATATAGCCGCCATGCTCACATTACCCTTATCGTCCAGAAGTGCCTGTGTTTTCAGTTCTTCGTAGAGCTCTCTTATCTCCAGATAGTGCAGGAGGGCAAGCGGATGGACCTTTATGTAGTTGGCTATGATAAACTCTTCCCTGGCAAGACCGACGCCGTCGTTGGGTATTGAAGAATACTTGAAGGCGGACTCCGGGTTCCCCACATTCATCATTATCTTCGTTCTGGTTCTGGGAAGTTCCTGAAGGTTTATATGTTCCACTTCAAAGGGGACAAGCCCTTCGTATATGTAGCCCACTTCACCCTCCGCACAGGAAAGGGTGACCTCCATTCCCGTTTTCAGAACCTCCGTTGCCCTGTGGGTGCCAACCACCGCAGGTATGCCGAGCTCTCTGGCTACTATGGCTGCGTGGGCTGTCCTGCCTCCCCTGTTGGTCACTATACCGCTCGCCTTTTTCATTATAGGCTCCCAGTCAGGGTCCGTTATGTCGGTTACCAGTATCTCGCCCTCCTGAAACTGACCTGCGTCCTTGAGGTCATGTATAACCCTCACCCTTCCCTGAGCTATCTTATCCCCCACCGCTATGCCGTAGACTAACCTCTTCCTTATTCTACCCTCTATTGGCTCTGTGAACCTGTATACTTTCAGGATGTTCTCCTCCTTCCTTGAATGAACTGTTTCGGGTCTTGCCTGAACTACAAAGAGTTGATTGAGCACCCCATCCTTTGCCCATTCTATGTCCATAGGCATCCACCTGCCCTTTTTTCTTGAGTAGTAGTCTTCTATGAGTATGCCCCACCTTGCCAGCTGGAGTATCTCGTCATCACATAGAGCGAACTGCTTCTGTTCCTGAAGGGCTACGTTTACCGTTTTTACCCTCTCCTGCCCCACGCCGTAAACCATCTTCCTGTCCTTTCTCCCCAGTTTTTTCTCTATAATTGCGGAGTAGCCTGCCTGAAGGGTAGGCTTGAAGACCATGTATTCGTCCGGGGTAACCATGCCCTGAACCAGGAGTTCCCCAAGCCCGTAGGTGGCGTTTATGACCACCACATCCTTAAACCCTGATTCTGTGTCAAGGGTAAACATCACACCGGAGGCGCCAAGGTCCGAGCGCACCATCTTCTGGATACCCATGGCTATACCAACTTTAAAGTGGTCAAAACCGAAGGACTCTCTGTAAGATATAGCCCTGTCAGTAAAGAGAGAGGCAAAGCCGTTCTTGACTGCGGTGAGCACATTCTCCGCCCCCACCACATTAAGGTAGGTTTCCTGCTGTCCGGCAAAGGAAGCGTGAGGAAGGTCCTCTGCGGTAGCGGAGGAGCGGACAGCCACATCAACTGCAAAAGAGCCGTAGCCCTCCGAGAGCTTCCGGTAGTATTCTTTTATGCCCTCCTCTATTTCCTTTGGAAACTCCCCACCCTTTATGAGCTCTCTGACCTGATGCCCCCTCCGAGCCAGGTCCTCCACGTTCTTCGGGTCCAGACCCTTGAGAAGAGCTTTTATCTCCTTTTCCAGATTGTTGTGCCTGATATACTGGTAGTAAGCCTCCGAAGTGACAACAAAACCGTATGGCACGTTAACACCCAGAGAAGAAAGGTTTCTTATCATCTCCCCCAGAGAGGCGTTCTTCCCACCAACGAGGGGTATGTCCTCAATACCCACCTCATCAAGCCATACAAGATATTTCATTATGGCACCTCCTTATATTACTATCTTGCCAAGGTCCGCAAACCTGTCGAAGAGCTTTTTTACCCTTAAGAGGAGGGCGAGCCTGTTTCTTCTCAGTTCCTCCTCGGGGTCCATAACCAGCACCCGGTCAAAGAAGAGGTCAATGGGCTCCTTCAGAAGGGTAAGAGAGGAAAGCTCCTGCACATCCTCAAGCCCTTTCACCACCTGCCATAGATTTCTCTCCTCCTCTTCTTTCAAAAGCCCCTCGTCCAGCATGTCATCCTCCCATCCAGAGGGTAGTATTCTCGCCACCCTCCTGTAGGCTTCCACCAGGTTTTTAAATTCTTCCTCTTCCTTCATGATGGCAAGTCTTTTCACCATACTTATCACCTGGTAGGGTTTAAGGGGGTCTCTTACTTCAAGAACAGCCCTCACCAGGTCGTAGCCATAGGAGCTAAGGTAGGCTTCAAGCCTTGCCTTCAAAAACCCTTCCAGCTCTTCCAGAGTTCCCTCAAGGAGTTCTCTCAGGTCTAACTCCCACTCAAAAGCCTCCACTATGGCAAAGAGTCCGTGGGCGAGCCTTTTCATACCGTAGGGGTCTGAACTGCCGGTGGGAAACTCCCCGATAGCCATTAGGGTGTGGAGACTGTCGAGCCTGTCCGCAAGGGAAAGGACTGCGGACACGGGACTGGAGGGTGGGGGGTCTGAGGGTCGCAGGGGCAGGTAATGCTCGTAAAGCGCAAGGGCAACCTCCGGGTCTTCCCCCTGCCTCTGGGCGTAGATGTAACCCATATAACCCTGGAGCTCGTCCAGTTCTCTCACCATATGGGTGAGCAGGTCAGCCTTACAGAGGTAGCCCGCCCTCTCTATCTTTCTCCTTTTCTCCTCGGGAAGCTCAAGGACTTCCGCAAGTTTAAGGGCAAGGGCGGTGACCCTCCTCACCTTTTCCCACATGCTACCCGCCTTCGGATGGAAGAGGACCTCTGATAGGGCAGGGACCAGGTCTTCGAGGGGTTTTTTGAGGTCTTCTCTGTAGAAAAAGAGGGCATCCTCAAGCCTTGCTCTTATAACCTTTTCGTAGCCCCTTACTATAATCCCATCCCTTGGGTAATTGTTGCTTATGGCTATGAAGTAGGGAAGGAGCCCACCTTCCCTTTCCACACAGAAAAACCTCTGGTGGTGGGCAAGCACTGTCATTATGACTCTGTCGGGCAGTTCAAGATACTTCTCATCAAACTTTCCCACCACCGCAAAAGGAAACTCCACAAGGTTTGCCACCTCCTCTTCCAGACCCTCCGGATAGAAGGGTCTTCCACCAAGGGCATAGGCTTCCTCTTCCAAGAAAGCGAGCACCATACCGAGCCTTTCTCTGTAGTCTGCCACCACATAGTTTTCCTTCAAGACCCTTTCGTAGTCTCCCGCTTTTTTCAGTTCAATGACCTCCGGTGACAGTATCCTGTGCCCGTAGGTCAGTCTATCCGCCTTTAACCTGCCAAAGGAAAGGGGAAGGACCTCTTCCCCGTAAAGGGCGCATATCCACCTTATGGGTCTTGAGAACTTAAGGTTCGTAGAGTTCCATCTCATGGACCTGGGAAAAGGTAGAGACTGGAGGAGCTCCTGAAAGTTCTGTGAAAGCCTGTCGAGGGGTTTTTCCTCCTTTACTACCCTTTTCAGAGCCACATAGGTCCCTTCGCCTTTCCTCAGATGTAGCACCTCTTCCAGGCTTGAGGAGTTCCTCTCCAGAAAGGCGAGGAGGGCTTTTGTGGGTTTTTCTCCTTCGTAAGCAACCTTGAGGGGTGGTCCCCAGAGGATTTCTTCCCTTTCAGGTGCTGTGTTTTCAAAGTTTTCAAGGAAAAAGGCGAGCCTTCTGGGCGTCGAGTAGGTTTTTATGTCCTGTCTGTGCAGGAGTTGAGAAAGTTTTTCCTTCAGAGTTTCAACGAGAAGACCTATGACACCCGCGGGAAGCTCCTCCGCACCTATCTCTATAAGAAGGTCTCTCATGTCAATCTCCTGCAAGCTGAATAACCTGTGCCATGTTGGCAAAGTAGGTCTCTGAGCTCCTTTCCCTTACTTTTTTGAGGATTTCTTCTGCCTCTTTACCTTTTCCCTCTTTCCGCAGTATCTGGGCTTTCAGGAGAAGGGCGCTGGGGTAGTTAAAGTCTCCTTCCCCTATACCCTCCAGCTCCTTCATGGCTTCCTGCAGCTTACCCTCCTTAAAAAGGTAGTAAGCGCGTCTTTCTCTGTAGAGGGCGAGCAGGTCTCTGTCTTTCAGCCTTTTTATGATTTCCTCAATTACTTTGCCCTCTTCTATCTTCTCCCCTGAGTGCGTTCCTATGTATAGTTTATAAGAAAGCAGAAGGGGCTTGAAGGGACTGTCCCCGGAGGAGTCGATAAGCTCCCTCGCCTTTGAGTAGTTACCCACCCTTATGAGCTTGCTTATCTCGTATTCTCTGTAGGCAAACTCCTGAAGTTTTTTATTCCTGTAGTGTTCCCATACGATAAAACCAGTCACAGGCAGAAGGATTATAAGTATGAGACCGGCAACCCTTAGCACTAGGTCTCTCATCACTAAAGATTATACAACTTTTAACCTGCCGGATGGACCGCCTGAGCCTTAAGTCTGATTTTTATATCAAGAGTTATGGCACTGGCTACGAAGATGGAAGAAAGGGTTCCCACCACCACACCCACCACAAAGGCAAACATGATGTTGGAAAGGGCTGGTCCACCAAAAAGGAAAAGGGTAAAGGAAACCACAAGGGTAGTAAGAGAGGTCATCAGGGTGCGGGTGAGGGTCTGGTTTATGGAAAGGTCTATGAGCTCTTTGAGAGGGGTGCCCTTCCTTATACGCGCGTTCTCCCTTATGCGGTCAAAGACCACCACCGTATCGCTAACCGAGTACCCTGCCACTATGAGAAGGGCTGCAACCACATCAAGGCTTACCTCCCTCTGGGTTATCGAATAGGCACCCACCACTATAAGAACATCGTGGACCAGGGCAAGGATAGCACCCAGCGCCCAGAGGGGTTCAAACCTGTAGCCCAGGTATATCAGAATACCGCCAAGGGCAACCAGAATAGCCCATATGGCTTTCTGTCTTAGCTCAGAGGTTATGATACTACCTATGGTCTCCGACCTCAGGACCTGGTATGTTGAGAGCTCCTTCAGACCCTCCAGAGCCCGCTCAGCCCTATCCCCAAGTCTGAGCTTTATGAGGATGCTTCCCTGAGCTGTATCCTGAACCTGAAAGTGGGAATAGCCCAGCTCCTCAAGGGTCTTTCTCACCTGACCTATGTTTACCTTCCTGTCAAACTTCAGCTCCAGAACGCTACCCCCCGTAAAGTCAAGACCCAGGTTTAGCCCCCTGTAGTATAGAGATAAAAGGCTCAGGATTATCAGAAGGAGAGAAACCGCATAGGCGTAAAACCTGAGTCTCATAAAGGGGATGCTTCTCATGTTTATAATTCTACCATGGTTTACCTTCTGGTTTTCCTGACTGTAGCACTTTACTTCTTTAAACTGGGTTCCTTTCAGGTCTGGTCACCCAACGAGGCTTTTTATGCGGAGGCAACGCGCCATATGCTACAGGGTGGTGATTTCCTTAACCCCTACTACAACGGAGAACTGAGGCTGAACAAGCCACCCATGACCTACTGGCTCGTAAGCCTTGGATACCTGCTTTTCGGGGTCAATGAGTGGGGTTTGAGGCTGATGCATGCCCTTTTGGGTGTGGGGACGGGTCTTCTTACCTTTCTCATTGCAAAAGAACTGACCGGCAATTGGCAGGTGGGTATCTTTAGTCTTCTTATCCTTCTTCTATCCTTACAGTTCTTTGCCAACGCCCAGTATGCCTCCCCCGAGGTTCCCTTTACCTTTTTCATAACCCTTAGCCTCTACCTCTGGCTACTTTCCTACAGAAAGAACAGTCTTTTTCTGCTCTCCCTTGCCTTTCTTTCCTCCTCTCTTGCCATGCTGGTCAAAGGTCCTGCAGGTTTTCTCCTGCCTGCGGGGGTTGTTTTTCTCTACCTGCTCTTTGAAAATCCAAAAGAACTTTTAAGGTTCAGGTATTACCTCCTCAGTTTACCTGCCCTTCTTTTTGGTCTGGGATGGCATGCCTACCAGCTATTGACGAAGGGTGAAATTTTCTGGAAGGTCTTCTACAGAGAGAACATAAAACGCATCTACCATGGAGAGGAACCTGTTTACTTCTACCTTCTGGACATGAAGGTCAGCTTTCTTCCCTACTCTCTCCTCTTCTTTCCCGCCCTTCTCTGGGTTTTCTCCAGACTGAGAAGAGAATACTCCTTCCCTCTGGTCTGGTTTACCTTTGTTTACGGGCTTTTCAGCCTCATATCTCAAAAGATACCCCTCTATGTGCTTCCTGCCTTTCCTGCCCTTGCTCTAATCACCTCAGGCTTCTTACTCTCCCAGGACTGGGAAAGGCTCAAGAGGTTTCTTTCTCTCCTGCTCTGTTCTCTGATAGTTCTGGGGTTACTTCTGGCGGTGTTTTTCTTTTCTCTAAACCCTGCCCTTCTCCTTCTCCTGCCCCTTCCCTTCCTTGTTTTCTTAAGAGAATACAGGCTGTCGCCTGCGGTGGCTGGTATCCTTCTCGTGCTCTTCCTTAAGACCGGACTACTGCCCTATCTGGAAGGTAGTAGGGGTGTGAGGGAACTGGGCAGGTTTATAAAGTCTCTGGACCCGGACACCTCAAAGCCAACCTACCAGCTGGGGCACTTCCATCATAGCCTGCCCTTCTATGCGGAAAGACGCATAATAAGGGGAGAGGAGCCCAAAAGGGGAGCTCTGGTGGTTTTCAGGTCAGGCTACTTCAACCGCTGTGAGCCTGTGAGAACCTTCAGGCTTTACACGGGTTCGGAGAGCAGGCTTTTCAGGTTTCTGGTGGATGCGCGCAGGGGTAGAAACTTTGCGGACTTTGGCGTCTGCCTTTACTGACCCGGCACCTGAATCAGGATAAACTCCGCCCTTCTGTTGGTAAGCCTTCCTGTGGGGCTCTGGTTGTCCGCGATATACCTTTCCTTTCCAAAACCCACCACCTCTATCCTGTCTGCAGGTATACCTGCCCTCACCAGATAATCCTTAACCGCCTGAGCTCTTTTAAGAGCAAGCCTGTCGTTGTAAGCCTTGGAGCCTATGTGGTCCGTAAAACCCTCTATCCTCACCCTTACGCCCGGATTTTCTTTCAAGGTTTTTACCACCTCCTCCAGAAAGGGCAGGTATTCTCTCTTTATGTTATGCTTGTTAAAATCAAAGTGAACCCTTGCGCTTATCATCAGTGGCTCTTCCTGAAGGGTGGGCTGAGAGGGTGGCTGCGCCTTTGGAGCTACGGAAACTTCCTCCCCTGTCTTTGCCAGCGCCGGCACGAAGGGCTTGCCCGTGTAGCACTCCAGCTGACCCTCTCTGGCTATCTGGACCCTCTCGAGAGCTCTCCTTAACTCCGTCCAGGACCTGCCGTAAAATTCCAAAAGGTTTCTGGCATCAGGCTTTGGTTTCTTGAGCTCGTAGGCAAGTGCGTCATAATAAACCTCAGCCCTTGCCAGTTCCACTGGGGCACAGTTAAGAGCTCTCTCCTCCCTCGCATGCCTCAGGGTTGAGTTCAGGGTCTTTATATCAATCCCCAGGCTTTTCTCATACTCTGCTGCTACACCTGAAAAACCTTCTTCCTCATGGGTTAGAGCTCTTCCGTATTCACCATATTCAACCTTTTTAACCTTTCTGTCTCCCCCCTCCGGTAAAAAGTCTATCTTGTCCAGCTCACTCCTACCGGAAAGTGCCTTTGAGAGGGCGTTAAAGCCCTTTACCATGAAGACCCTTGCCCCTACATCGTCCAGACCGGAAGCCAAACTGTAAGAAACCTCCTTGTTTGCCCTTGCCTTCTCAAAGTGGTAGATGTCCTTAAGCTCCGCCTCTCCCTTCTTTGCAAGCTCCACGCTCCTGCTTAGCTGGTTTATACCATCAAGAAGTCTCATGCCCGAGAGGTCCTGAGCCAGCACCACCGTGGATGCCAGAAATATAAGGCTCATTTTTTTCATGTTTCCCTCCAGCTCTTCCTATTCTACTAAAATTTTACGCCATGAGGGCAGTTCTTCAAAGGGTGAAGTCCTCAAGTGTCTATGTGGAGGGTAAGGAGGTTGCCAGCATAGGTGAAGGGCTTAACATACTTCTGGGTGTGGGCGTGGGGGACAAAGAGGAGGATGTGGAAAAACTGGTGGAGAAGGTGGTGAACCTGCGCATTTTTGAGGATGCCTCGGGTAAGTTCAACCTTTCCCTTATAGATATAGGTGGCTCCGCTCTTGTGGTTTCTCAGTTTACCCTCTATGCCAGCCTCAGAAAGGGCAGAAGACCCAGCTTCGAGCTTGCAGAGAAGCCAGAAAGGGCAAAGGAGCTCTACGAGCTCTTTATTAAAAGGCTTTCGGAGTATGTGCCCGTCCAGTGCGGTGTCTTTGGAGCTATGATGGAAGTGCACATCCTGAACTGGGGACCGGTAACGCTGATAATTGACAGTAAGGAACTTTAAAGGGGTATCTCCACCAGCATGCTGAAGGGCACACCTATACCACTGAGGAAAAGGTGTCCTGGCTCTAAGGGTGGGTAAGAGCCTGAGTTGGTCCTCGTAGGATACTCAAAGAACTGAGATACCGCCTCTATGTCCCTCTGGGTTATGAGCCTGAAGATAGCCTGAGTGTTCATTTGGGATAGCACATACTTGCTCAGGTTTGCCGGTCTCTGAGATAGGGCAAGGAGACCAAGACCGAACTTGCGACCTTCAAGGGCTATCCTTTTGGTCATGATGATGGCGAGGTTTTCCCTTCCTGCGGATACTTCAAGGGCACCCCTCTCCGGTGCAAAGTTGTGAGCTTCTTCCAGCACCAAAAGTCTCCTTTCTGGCTTTTGTCTTGCCATGGAAAGTATCTCTTTCAGCAGGAGACCGACCAGGTTCAATCTGGTGGAGGGATTCACCACTTCTCTAAGGTCTACTATAACTACATCTCTGTCCACCTTTAGAGCCTCTTCCAGAAGACTGAAGACCTGCGGTTGGTTCTTAAGAGCTCCCTCACCCATATCCCTGGAGAGCATCTCTATAAGTTCAAGGACCTCTCTTTTCAGCGCCCCCTTCGAGGACTGGAGGAAGATTTCCTCAAGAGACTTTTCTCTGTAGCCGGACAGCTTGATGTCTGGCTTGAGCTGACCCCTTAAGCTGGTTAAGAAGCTCTTCTCTTCCTCGCTCTTTTCCTGAAGCAGAAAGCCGTATTCTCTGAAGAGCTCTCTTACATCCTCCGTCCAGAGGGGAAGGAGGGTGTAGGGTATCCTTACCAGGTGAGTTCTTTTCTCCGGCAGGTTCAGCTTCTGGGGGTATTCACCAAAGAGGTCAAAGATGAAGGTTTTTGCGCTGCGGGGCGGTATGTTTTTCACAAGCCCTGAAACGAAGGTGGTTTTACCGGAGCCGGTAGTTCCAAGAACTGCCATGTGCATGGAGGCGAGCTTGGCAAGGTCCACATACACCCCGGAACTCCTTTCGGGCAAACTGCCAACCCTTACAGGAATATCCATAGGATAACCGGAAAGGTTGGTCTTCATAACCTTCTCCAGGTCCCTGTCCTCCCCGGTAACCGGCAGGAGCTGATCGCCTATGCTCAGCGTCTTAAGAGGCGTGCCAAAGTAGCCCTCTCTTTCCTCCTTAAGCTCTATAAGCACCTTTACCCTCCCCATGAGTTTTCCAGCAACCCTGCTCAAAAGGCTCAGGTGAGCTATCTGCCAGAACTTGCCCGCGGTAAGGTCTTCCAAATGGGCAGGAGTCTGGTTTTGGGTGTATACTTTCGTAAGGCGGCATAGAAGCTTACTCCTTTCCTTCTGAGACCAGAGAAGAGATTGTTCGGGGAGCTCCTGAAGGAGATAGACGGTTGCTTCTGTGGAGGATTCAAGAGATAGGACCACCGCCACCGCCTCCCTCAGAAGCCTTATAGAACCCTTCTTATATTCCTCGAAGAGCTCCGATAGCTTTTTTACCTCTTCCCCCTCAAAAGACACCATGGCTTCCAGATTGCCTCCCTCTCGCATACCCGCTCCTGTGAGGTTGGCAGAACCGAGAAGGGCAAAAAGGTCATCCACAATAAACATCTTGGCATGAAGCCTATCGTTTATGTAAAGCTCCGCTCTCCGTTCTTCCAGAAGACGGAAGGTCCCTGCACCCGTTATCCTCAGGTCCTCCGCCTCTCTTACCCTTAGAATAACCTGAAGAGAAACACCCTCAGGGAGCACCTCCAGTAACTTTTCGAGTATGCACTGCTCAACCCAGGGTGAGGCTATCTTCAGGCTTTCTCTGGTTCTGGAAACCCTTTCCTTCAGAAGTTCAAAAAACCCCTTCACCCTGAAACTCCATCCAGTTTCTGAAGGTTTTGACCATCTCCTCCGTTCTCTTTTTGAGCTTTTCCAGGCTTCCCCTGTTGTCTATTATAAAGCTGGCGTATTTCAGTTTTTCCTCCGGTGGCATCTGCCTCTTCCACCTTCTTTCAAAATCTTCAGAGCTGTAGCCTGATCTGAGAGCTCTCTCTTTACACAGCTCGTAAGGTGCGTAGACCAGAAGGGTGGCATGGTATCCTCTGTAAGTGCCTTTTTCAATAAGTAGGCTTGCTTCCACCAGAGCTATACCACTCCGGGGCAGTCTTCTGAACTCCTCTTCAAGCCTTCTATATAAAGCCCCGTGGGTTATACTTTCTAAAATCTTCAACTTTCTATCGTCCTCAAAGACCAGGGAGGCAAGTTTCTTCCTGTCTATACCACCCCTATGGTCAAGAACCTCTTTACCAAAAGCTCTAACTACCTCTCCGTAGACTTCACCCCTTTCCTCGTAGAAGCCTCTTATGATTTTGTCCGCATCAAAGACATAAAAGCCCGCTTCTTCAAAGAACTTCCCTACGGTGGATTTGCCTGAGCCAAGATTTCCTGTAAGAGCTATCTTTAACACAAGGATATTTTAAAGAAGGAGGCAAGCTATGAAAAGACTTTTTCTGTCTTTTCTTCTTGTAACAGGTTGCACCTTTGCCTCTGAAGGTGAGCTTATCTTTAAAAACTCCTGCATGAGATGTCATACGGAGAAGGACAAAAAACCTCTCAACTACCTGAAGGAAAAATACCGGGGCAAGCCCGAGGCAGTTAGGGAGCTGGCGAAAAATTGTCCCTGGGGTCGTGGACTTTCAGATATGGAGATTGAGCTGGTGAGCAAATGGCTGGCAGGAGTGAAGTAGTTGCTATGTCCAATATACGAAGTTTTGCAGAGGCTTAGCGAACTGTTATCAAACACTTATAGAGTGCCTGACTATCAAAGGTTTGAAAACAGCCATCCTGAAAAGCTTTAACAGAGTATGACTTATACAGAGACTATGTCCACAACAGGTTTGTTAAGGGTTCAAAGGATAAGGTTAATAGGGGACAGAGAATTTTTAATTTGTGCAAAGCTTTAGTTTTAGAGGATATTGGGTTGATTGTTGGACACGGCATACAACAGTTAAGTATGTTGGTGAGCCAAGGCTATGGTAGCGTAGCGGAGACTTTCAAGGGTTAAAATAGTCCTTAATGGAAAACTTACTCTACTACGGAGATAACCTTAAGGTTTTGAGAGAATACATAAAGGACGAGTCTGTGGACCTCATATACCTTGATCCACCTTTTAATTCCAAGGCTGATTACAACGTGCTTTTCAAAGAACCAACTGGAGAGCTCTCTCAGGCTCAGATAACAGCCTTTGAGGACACATGGCACTGGACAGAGGATACAGAAAGAGCGTATCAGGAGATAATACAGACAGCACCTTCTCAGGTGGTGGACATAATGAGAGCTCTCAGGGAGTTTCTAAGACGCAATGATGTGCTTGCTTATCTTACGATGATGTGTATTAGGCTTTTGGAGCTGAGAAGGGTTTTAAAGCCTACCGGCACTATATACCTGCACTGCGACCCTACCGCAAGCCATTACCTGAAAGTGCTTATGGATGCTGTCTTTGGGCATAAAAACTTCAGAAATGAAATAGTATGGTGTTATACAGGTGGTGGAAAAGAGTAACAGAGACTTTGCAAAAAAGCATGACATTATTCTTTTTTATTCAAAGACGGATGAATACGAGTTTTCACGGTGATGCAGTGAGAGTTCCTTATTGCCTCTCACCCATCAAGTAGAACAAGTAAATGGGCATGGGGAAAACATGGGGAAGGTGCAAAATCCTACTTACTGCATCCTGAGGGCAAGATTCCAGAAGACTGGTGGCACATCCCACCCATAAACTCTCAGGCAAAAGGAGCGACTTGGCTACCCAACACAAAAGCCTGAAGCCCTTCTTGAGCGTATAATCCTTGCAAGCTCGAAGGAAGGTGATGTGGTGCTTGATCCTTTCTGTGGTTGTGGAACTACCATAGCGGTAGCTCACAGGCTTAACAGAAAATGGATAGGCATAGACATAACCCATCTTGCCATAAACCTGATAAAGTGGAGGCTAAAAAACGCCTTTGGCATCTCTGCAGGTAAAGACTACAAGGTCATAGGTGAGCCAGTAGACCTATCAGGTGCGAGAGAGCTCGCACAACAGGACAGGTTTCAGTTTCAGTGGTGGGCTATGTCTCTGGTGGACGCAAGACCCTATGCGGACAAAAAGAGAGGAGCGGACAAAGGCATAGACGGTCTTGTATACTTCTACACTGACAAGGACAGGCTCGGAAAAGCCATAGTGCAGGTAAAGAGTGGCAGGGTTTCTGTAAAGGACATAAGAGAGCTCCTGAGCGTAGTAGACAGAGAAAAGGCACAGATGGGGATTTTTATAACCCTTGAAGAGCCTACAAGGCAGATGCTTGAAGAGGCGAGCAAGGCAGGCTTTTACAGGTGTGGCATAACAGGAAGGGATCTCCCAAAGTTGCAGGTGTAATAACCCTTGAGGAGCTCCTGAGTGGGCAAAAGGCCTGATATTCCTTATCAGGTATCGCCCTACAAACAGGCACCGGGAGAATATAATATCCTCAAGACAGAACAGCTTGCTATGAGCTATTTAGACAGAATTACTATAAGAGGTGCCCGTCAGCACAACTTAAAGAACATAGACTTAGATATACCTAAAAACGCTTTAGTGGTCATAACTGGCCCTTCGGGCTCCGGCAAGTCTTCTTTAGCTTTTGACACCATATACGCAGAGGGTCAGAGAAGATATGTGGAGTCTCTCTCTTCCTATGCAAGGCAATTTCTCGGTGTCATGGAAAAGCCAGAGGTGGACATTATAGAGGGTCTTTCGCCCGCCATTGCCATAGACCAGAAGACCACTTCCAAAAACCCGCGCTCCACAGTGGGAACGGTCACTGAGATATATGACTACATGCGAGTGCTCTGGGCAAATATAGGAAAACCACACTGTCCTGAGTGCGGAAGGCTTCTGGAAGGTCTTTCCGCTCATGAGATGCTGGAGAAGGTCTGGGGAAAGTACAGGGGCAGGCGCATAGCCCTGCTCTCTCCTGTGGTGAGGGGGAAAAAGGGAGAGTTCAGGGAGCTCTTTAAGGAGCTCGAGCGTATGGGCTTTTCGCGGGTTAAGGTGGACGGACAGTACATGAGAATTGTGGAGGTGGCCCCTTTAGACAAGAACAAAAAGCACAGCATAGACTTGGTTGTAGACAGGCTCACCCTTGAGGAAGAAGAGAGGGCCCGTGTGCTAAGCGCCATGGAAAAGGCTCTGGAAATTTCCAAAGGGCTTCTGAAGGTGGAGGACGTGGAGGCTCAGAGGGAGGAACTCTTTAGCGAAAAGCTTACTTGTCCTGACCACGGCTTTTCCATACCGGAGCTCTCTCCAAGGCTCTTTTCCTTTAACTCTCCCTACGGTGCCTGTCCTGCCTGCAAAGGCTTAGGCGTTAAGTGGGAGGTGGATGTAAGACTGCTGATAGACGAAAAAGAGCCTGCAGTGGACGCCCTGCGCATTACTGACTCCTCCTTTTTTGACTACCTGAGGTATCCCATTATGAACCTTCTGCGTAAGCTCGGCTACGACCCACGCATGCCCTGGAGAGACCTGCCCGCCAGCGTGAGAAACTTCCTGCTCTATGGTGGTTCTGTAGAAGGTGGTAGTTTTGAAGGAATTGTCAAACATCTGGAAAGAAGGTTTCTGGAGGAAGAGTCGGAGAAGCTCAGGGAAGAGATAGGTGAATTCATAAGGGAGAAGCCCTGCCCTGAGTGTGGAGGTGCTCGTCTCAGGCCCGAAGCACTTGCGGTACATGTGCAGGGCGAGAGCATCTGGGAAGTGGCACGCATGCCCATAAGGGAAGCTAAGGAATTTTTTGATCGACTACGATACAGCCTTTCAGGTAAAGACCTGCTGGTAGCTGATAGACTCATAAAGGAGATTTCGGACAGACTGGGCTTTTTAGTAAACGTGGGACTGGACTATCTGGACCTTGCCCGCAGTGCCACCACCCTCTCGGGAGGGGAGATGCAGAGAATCAGGCTTGCCACCCAGATAGGTTCCAAGCTCACCGGCGTCCTGTACGTGCTGGACGAGCCCTCCATAGGACTGCATCCGAGAGACACTGACAAGCTCATAAACACACTCAAGGACCTGAGAAACCTTGGCAACACGGTCATTGTGGTGGAGCATGACCCTGAGACCATACTGAACGCAGACTGGATTGTGGACATGGGCCCGGGGGCCGGCAAAAGGGGAGGAGAGATAGTCTTCCAGGGGACAGTTCAGGAGCTCCTTGAGAGCGAGACTTCTTTAACAGGAGCCTACCTGTCAGGCAGGCTCTCCATAAAAGAGCCTGAAAAGAGAAGAGAACCTACTGGCAAATGGCTGAGAATATTAGGTGCCAGAAAGCATAATCTAAAGAACATAACCGTAGACATACCAGTGGGGCTTTTTGTGTGTATTACCGGAGTCTCCGGCAGCGGTAAGTCTACGCTCATATACGACCTGCTCTGGGAGTACGCCCGCGGAGTATTCTACGGAGCTCCAGGTGAGCAGGAGGGCTTTGACAGAATAGAAGGACTGGAGCACTTTGAAAGGGTTATCAACATAGACCAGTCTCCCATAGGTAGGACGCCCCGCTCCAACCCAGCCACCTACACCAAGGTCTTTGACCTTGTCAGAGAGCTCTTTGCCCAGACTCCTGAAGCTAAGGCAAGGGGTTACACAGCAAGTAGGTTCTCTTTTAACCTCAAAGGTGGCAGGTGCGAAGCCTGTCAGGGAGAAGGAGTCATAAAAGTAGAGATGCATTTCCTGCCTCCCGTGTATGTGCCCTGCGACGTGTGCAAGGGCAAAAGGTACAACCGTGAGACCTTGGACATTTTTTACAAGGGTAAAAACATAGCGGATGTGTTAGACATGACTGTGGAAGAGGCCTACGAGTTTTTCCAGCATGTACCCCCCATAAGACGAAAGCTCCAGCTCCTTATGGAGATAGGGCTGGGCTATATAAAGCTGGGACAGCCTGCCACCACCCTCTCAGGCGGCGAAGCCCAGAGGATAAAGCTCTCTCGAGAACTCTCTAAAAAAGAGAGCGGGAAAACCCTCTACCTTCTGGATGAACCCACCACAGGCCTACATATGGAAGATGTGAGAAGGCTTGTAGAAATCCTGCAAAAGCTCGTGGACAGAGGCAACACGGTGGTGGTAATAGAGCACAATTTAGATGTAATAAAGTGTGCAGACTGGGTCATAGACCTCGGACCGGAGGGAGGAGACAGAGGAGGCTACCTGATAGCTTGCGGCACGCCGGAGCAGGTGGCAGAAGTGCCTCACTCCTACACAGGACAGTATCTTAAAAAGGTTCTGAAAGCGGGACACGCACTCCGATGAGACAGGTGGCGGTGATAGGCTCTTCAAAGGCAACACCTGAAGAGGAAGAGTATAAGCTGGCTTACGAGCTGGGGAAGGAGATAGCAAAGCGTGGCTGGGTGGTGGTATGCGGTGGCAGAGGTGGTGTAATGGAAGCAGTCTGCAAGGGGGCGAAAGAGCAAGGAGGACTCACGGTAGGGATACTGCCCTCCTACACAGGAGAAGAGGCAAGCCCTTATGTGGACATAAAGGTGCGCACGGGTATGAGCTGGAACAGAAACCCTATAGTGGTGGCCAGCGGCGACCTGGTGGTGGCCATAGGAGGGAGTTGGGGGACTCTCTCAGAGATAGCCTACGCCCAAATACTGGAAAAGCCGATAATAGGCTACCGGACCCACCAAGTGGAAGGGCTCAGACAGGCTCAAACCTTGGACGAGATTATGGACTTTTTAGACAAAACCTTCTGTTGAAAAGGAAACTCAGAAGACCATATTTATAAAAGAGGTAAAGCTATGGGACAGGAGGTATTTTTTCTCGAAGATATGCTCTTCAGGAGCACCGCTCAAGAAATAGAGGAAAGGTATGGGGAGGTGTTGCAGCTGTATGTCCACGATCCTGAGGTGCTCAACATAGCCAAGAGCATAAAGGGCATGTGCGACTACATAATGCAAACCTACAGGGAAATACCCAAGCCCGAGAAAAAGCTGGAAGAGAGCTTGTATACCACTCTCTACCAGGTGCTGAAAGACCTGAGCGTTACCCTTTACGACCTGTCCATAGCAGAAGGCGAGCAGATATACTACGTGCTCTCCAGCGCCTACCAGAAATTAAACGGAGCCAACAGCCTTTTGGAAAGACTCGTCTAACCGGCGCAGTAAACAGACCCCAGCCAGAATACATAGAAAGGAGTAGTAAAGCCATACCAGAAAGAGAAGAGGTGTGCCGAGAAGACTGTAGAGAGGGCTTGCCCCCAGCAGTTTAACCACGAGAAGAGAAAAGACTTTGTTAAGAAGCATAAGCAGGAGAGCTCCCACCGCCGAGACCATTAGCACAGAACTCCTTATGCCAAAGTAAGAGCTGTAAAGTATAACCAGAGTCAAACACAGAAGCAAAAAGTTCAGGAGTTCCTTAGACCCGGATAAAGGCCCCATGAAGGATTTACCCAAAGTGAACAACACCACCGTCAGAGACAGAACGCTCAAGTAAAGCACAAGCAAAAGAGGTACAAGTGTCCAGAAAAAGACCTCTCTCCGTACAGGCTTTTCTCCGTAGACATACCCGAAGGCAGTGTTTAAAGTCCTAGCAAAGGAAACGGAAAAGTAGTAAGCTAACAAAAGAGACAGCATAGAGCCTACAGCTCTCTTTCTGTAGAGAGGAATCAGTTTTGACAGAACCGTATCCGCGTAGGAGGGTAAAAAATCCCTAACCCGCTCGTAAACCCTCACAGGTTCAAGAAAAGGCATATACAGGGATATAAACCCTAAAAGCATAAAGATAGAACCTACCACCGTTAGAAACTGGTAGGTGAGAGAGGCACTGTGGTAGCCTATATCTTTTTTGAAGATGTCCCCCACTGACAGTAGCAGTGGCTTAAGATACTTCCTCATAGGGGAGGGTGTATTCCACCAAACCACCGAGAGGACTTCTGAAAGTGTAGGTATCTCCTGACCTATCCAATATATACTGGGGTAAGAGAGGCACCTTGCCCTTGCCTCCCGGCAGGTCCACTGCGTAGGTAGGCATGCCCATGCCTCCAATGCGTCCGCGCAGATATTCCATAATTTCTAGGCCTTTCTCTAAGCTGGTTCTAAAGTGGATGGCCCCCTTTACCGGGTCGCAGTGAAAAAGGTAGACAGGCCGCACCTTTATCTTAAGGAGCTCTCTCATTAGCCAGAGCATCACCTGCGGGTCATCGTTTATACCTTTGAGAAGCACCGTCTGGTTGTTGACAGGAATACCATGACGCAGCAGTCTGTCCACTGCCTCTGCGGCCTCCTCCGTTATCTCCACAGGGTGGTTAAAGTGAGTGCTTATCCACACGGGCGAGTGCTCTTCGAGAATTTTCAGGAGCTCCCCATCAAAGAACCTCTGAGGTGCCAGCACAGGTAAGCGCGTCCCTATCCTTATTATATCTACATGCCTTACTTCTCTTATGCGTGAGAGCACGTAGCGAAGCTTTTCGTTGCTAAGAGAGAGGGGTTCACCTCCAGACAGGAGCACCTCTCTGACTTCCCTATGAGCTTTCAGGTACTCTATAAAGCGGTCGATTTCCTCCTTGTTGCGAGCCCTCTCGCCTTCCTGAAAGATCCTTTTTCTCATACAGTGCCTGCAGTAAACAGCGCAAAAGGTAGTTACGGTAAAGAGCACACGGTCAGGATAGCGGTGAGTAAGACCGGGAATGTGACCCTCTTCTCTAAAAGGGTCTGGCTCTCCTAGGGACTGGATAGTCTCCTCCACTTCTACCTTCCTTGGCACTGCCTGAAGCCTGATGGGGTCCTGAGGATCTTCCGGATTTATGAGCGAAAGATAGTAGGGGGTTATGGCCATGGGATAGAGGCCTGCAGTCGTGTCTATACCCTCCTCCTCCTCCGGCGTCAGGCACAGATACTTCTGGAGCTCCTGTTTTGTCCTTATCCTGTTTTGAATCTGCCAGTGGTAGCTGCGCCAGAGCTCCGGAGGGACTTCTTTAAAGGGGCCTCTCATGCTATTATTATCTCATGAGAGTGGCGGTCCTGACAGGCGCAGGCATATCCGCAGAGAGCGGTGTTCCTACTTTTACTGGAGAGGATGGGCTGTGGAAGCACTACAGACCGGAGGAGCTGGCAACACCCAAAGCCTTCAGAAAAAACCCGGTAACTGTGTGGGAATGGTATCTGTGGAGGAGAAGTATTATAGCCAAGGCTGAGCCTAACCGGGGACACATGGGTCTTGTGGAGCTTGAAAACCTGCTTGGTGACAACTTCCTGCTTATCACACAGAACGTGGATGGCCTTCACCAGAAGGCTGGCTCAAAAAGAATGGTAGAGCTCCACGGAAACATATGGAGGGTCAGGTGTCTTTCCTGCGGTGCACTCTACGAAGACAGAAGAGTGCAGTCTGAAGAGCTCCCTCTGAGATGCAAAGAGTGCGGTGGTATTGTAAGACCGGATGTGGTTTGGTATGGTGAAGCACTACCAGAAGAAGCCTTGGAAACAGCAATGCTCTGGGCAAGTTCCTGCAACCTTTTTGCTGTGATAGGAACTTCCGCGAAGGTTTACCCGGCAGCTGAACTGCCTTACATAGCCAAAAGGAGCAGCGCAAAGGTGGTGGAGATAAACCCTGAGGAGACCCCGGTGTCTGATATTGCGGACCTTGTAATAAGAGAGCCTGCCAGCAAGGGCGTAAAAAAACTTCTCCAAATGCTATGAAAGTCTTCTTTATGGGTTCAGACCAGAGGATAGTGCGCTGTGCCAGGGTTTCTTTTGACAAAGACCACAAAGTAGACAAAGAAAGGGACATAAAGCTCATAAAGTATCTGCTACAGCACAGACACGCCTCACCCTTTGAGCATGTGATAATAGCCATACAGACAGATAAGGGCTTCTGGCTCAGCACGCTTGAGAAGCTTACAAGCCCTGCGGTGCAGGTTTACTACTCCGGTGGCTACCT
>JBCNVH010000106.1:0-5595 GCA_039630295.1 Aquificaceae bacterium
TGCGGTCCAGAACATGATAAGGACAGGAGATTTTATAAATCCCCAATACAACTGCCAACCTCGCTTTGAGAAACCTCCATGCTCTACTGGCTGGTAGCCCTGAGCTCCTCTGTTTGGTCCGGGTGAATTCTCCCGCAAGGCTGGTCTCGGGGCTGTCCGCTCTTGGTCTGGCGGGCATCACTTACCTTCTGACGAGAGACTTCTTTTCAAAAGAGAGAGCTCTGGGCTCCCGCTCTGGTGCTTGCCACCTTTCGCCACCCTACTGGCTTGAAGCCAGGGCGGTAGTATCCGGAGATGTTGAACACTTTTTTCGCTTTGAGTGGGCTTTATGCCTTCCTCAAGGGCTGGTTTATCTCCGGATGGCTCCTCCTCTCCTTTGCCTTTTTGACAAAGGGTCCTGTTGGCGTAGTGCTGGTGGTGGGCGTATACATTCTCTGGAAAAGAAGGCTCGACTTTCTGAAGCCTACGGGGGTGGCTCTTTTCCTTCTTGTGGGCTTTTCCTGGTATATAGCCATGTTATTCCAGCACGGCTACGAATACTTTTACAGGTTTTTTATCTACGAGAACCTTATGAGATATACAGGTCAGAGGTCCACCCACCCCGCACCCTTTTACTATTACCTGCCAGTCCTTGCCCTTGGCACGTTCTGGTATCTTCCCCTTTACTTCAGGCTCATAAGGTCTTTCAGGAGGGAGTGGCTTCCCCTCCTTTTCTGGGTAGCCTTCGTCCTACTCTTTTTTAGCCTTGCCGGCAACAAGCTACATCACTACATACTCTTTGCCTACCCGCCCCTCGCCGTCCTTCTGGCTCAGGTTCTGAGCGAAAGATATCTGAAGTTTTCTCTTCTTGTCTCTTCCCTCAGCCTTCTTTTTCTCCTACCTTTTCTTTATCTTTACGAAAGAGAAAGGTTCACGCCAAGAGCTTACGCACTAATAAAGACTTATGAGGGTCCTGCTTACTTTTACAGGGCTGAGGATTCCTCTCTTGTTTTTTACTCGGGCAGGTGCATAAAAAGGCTTGAAGACCCATCGGCTGCAGAGGGGCTTGTGATAACAAAAGAAAAACACTTAAGAGAGCTACCTGCCTGTAAGACCTTAACCAGGGGCAGGGAGTTTGATGGTGTTTATCTCTTGCTTGAGTGCCAGAAAACCTTAAAATGAAACCTATGGAGAAAAGATACGGAGAGATAGCCATAGAGAAGGCTGAGCTTGAGCCCTGGGAAAACCCCACCCCCGACAGAGACTACATGATTGAGATAACCTTTCCCGAGTTTTCCTGCCTCTGTCCCCGCTCGGGCTACCCTGACTACGCCACTATAAGGATAAGATACATACCGGACAGATACATAGTGGAGCTCAGGTCTCTCAAACTATGGCTCAACAAGTTCAGAAACCGATACATATCTCACGAGGAAGCAACAAACCATATATACACAGCCCTTGAGAACCTTCTTAAACCCCGGTTTCTTGAGGTGGTGGGCGACTTTAACCCCAGGGGTAACGTGCATACGGTCATAAGGGTCAGGAGTGACGGGAACTACGGATGATTTCTTTGAGCTTTTCCAGAGCCCGGTAACCTTCTCTGACCTCATCAGGATAAACCCTGTAGGGTGAATATCTGTATCTCTGGTATAGAGAAAGGATAAACTTGACCAGCCTGTAGTATTCTCTATCTCTGCAGGCGGACAGTATTTCCTCCGGGAGCCTCTCCTCTCCGATTATACCTTCTTTCCGCAGTATCTCCCTGGTCCTGATGTAGAGGTTATCAGGCGTTCTCCTGAGCCTTAGAAAAAGCTGAAAAGACAGATAGAGGAGAAGTAAAAGTATGAGCCACTGAGCCAATTGAAAAAGGCGTCTTCTCATTTTTTCTACGTTCAACTCCGCCCTAAGGCCCTCACCTATACCTTTGAAGAGTCTTATTTGTTTATCCGAAGAGTAGCCCACTATGTTGGAATACCAAAAGCTCACTATAGAATCTCTCAGAAGGGCAAAGTTGGATATTCTCTGAACCGCAGGAGCAAGGTAGGGGGGTGTGGTATCCACCCTCAACCATCTTCCCTCCACATAAGCCTCCACCCATACATGGGCCATGGAGTTGGTTATCACATGGTAACCTCCGTAAGAGTTCCAGAGAGCTCCCTTGTAACCACCCACAAGCCTGGCAGGAACACCCATAAGCCTCAGGAGCAGGGCGGTGGCACTGGCGTAGTATTCGCAGTTACCTTTCCTTGAAACAAAAAGGAAATAGTCAAGGGGGTCACCCTCATACTTTTCCAGCTTAAGGGTATACTGATAACCCTTCGAAAAGTAGGCTATAACCCTTTCTACCTTTTCCCTTTCTCCGCGTGCATTGCGCGAGAGTTCCTCCGCCAGCCTTCGCAGGTTAGGGCTTATGTCTGGAGGTAGCTGAAGGTAGGCTTCTGGGTCTTCTCTGAGGAAGATGTCCCTTGAGGAGCTCACATAAAGCCTTATAGCCCTATTTATCTCCTTCTCAAGCCGCAGGACATTGCCCGTCGTAAGGTAGGGGCTTGCGTTGATGCCCTCCACCTTTAAAAGACTGTAGGGGTAGTCCAGGGCAGGGACTATGTTATCGAAGGAAGGTTCGAGCACGAGCGTGTAGGTTATATCTCCTGCACCTTTGGGCTGAGAAAACTTCTCTTCTCTTACTCTCAGCCAGGTGTTTTTAGAGTAAGTGTCAAAGACTAAAGCCCTCCAGTAGGGTTCCTTCAGCGTTCTGGGTAGCCCGTAAGCTCTGAAGACCACCGTGTTGTCTTCCTGTATTTCTCCCACTTTTCCAAGAGCCACGCTCTCCGCAAGCCCTGTTCTAAGCCCACCCCTTCCTGCAAAAAGGTCAAAAAGGGGTGTCTGGGTTCTTGGCAGTAAGAAGAAGAAGGGAAAGGTAAGGAGAGCCACAAGGAGAAAGAGCGTAAAACTTGCCAGCCCATAATTTCTGTATTCAAACCACCTGAGCCTTTTCTCCCCCGACTTTCTGTAAAGGTTAAGGAAGACGAGAGAGGACACACCCAGAAAGCTGTGAAGGAGGAAGACCAGTAGAAAGCTAAGGCTCAGGTTGTAGACGGTGGACAGAGAAACCGCAAAAAGGCTGAGAAGAAGTATCTGATAGAGGTCTCTGGGCTTCTTTTCCTCAAGGCTCTTTATGGCAAGAAGCAAAAGGACTACATGAGAGAAGGGTTTGAGAAGGTCCTCAAGGCTAAGGAAGGAAAGAAAGTAAAGGGTAAGGACCACACCCAGAAAGTTCAGAAAAAGCCTTCTAACGGGATAAAACCTCCTGAGGTCCAGGTATACACCAGAAAGATAAAGAAGGAGGAAGAGAAAGAAGTAAAAGGGCTGTGCCACCTTCCAGAGAGAAAGGATGCCAACAAGAGAGGTAAGATGAACCAGAAGGAAAGTAATCAAAGAGGTATTAAGGAGATATCCTGTGTGCATAGTTTCTTATCTCTTCTATATACTTTGGGTGGGCATAAGCTCTGTAAAACTCAATGTCTTTCAGAGATGAGACCAGCCTTGAAACTTCCATGAGGCTCAAGAGCTTGTAGCCGTCCCAGAGGAGTATATCCTCATCCAGAACCTTTTTGTTCACATGGTCAAACTTCAAAAGCTCTTCCCCATACCTCTCCAGCAGTCTACCCTTTACAAACTCAAAGACCTCTCTTGAGGAGGTGGAAAAAACCAGCCTGTAGTGTTCCCTTCCCAGAACCCTCCTAACACCTTCCTCTTCCTTCCTCTCCATCATGAGAGAGAGTATATGGGCGTCCGTCTTTCTGTGAAAGTCTTCGGGGTTTAGCATTCCCTCCTTCAGGAAAGCCTGCACCACTTCTTTCAGATGGATGTTGAGTATGCGCACCACCTTATGGAAGTAAACCTGTGAATACATGAAGTATCTGCCTATTATAAAACTCTCAAGAGACCTTATGGCACTTATGTGAACGCACTTTTTACCCTCCACCAGAAGGATGTTCTCTAAAAGCCTGCTGTAGTCAAAAAAGCCGTAAGAAGTCCCGCAAAAGTAGGCATCCCTCCTGAGATAATCCATCCTGTCCGCACCGAACTCCCCGGTTATAATCTTTGGAAAGTTCCCTTCCTTTCTGAAAGCAAGTCTTATAAGTAGCTCCACCTCCTCTTCTCCGTATCCGCAACCCTTTAATATGTCTGCGATACCCTCTTCAAAAAGAACCCTCTCACCTAAGAGCTCATGGCTCTTGTCGCCGAGAAAGACCTCTGTTGTGTGAGAAAAGGGTGTATGCCCTATGTCGTGGAGAAGCCCTGCCAGCCTTACAATACTGTAAAGCCTTTCATCGCCAAGGTTGAGGTTTCTAAATATCCTGCCCGCGAGCTCCATAGTGCCCAGAGAGTGTTCAAACCTGCTGTGCTGTGCGGAGGGGAAAACCATATAGGCTATACCCAGCTGACTTATAAACCTTAACCTCTGAAAAGGGAAGGCTGTTTATAACCCTGACCTCGCAGGGGTCCGCCTTTATGAGTTGATGGATGGGGTCAGAGAACTCCTTGAACATAAAACCCCCTTAGAGGAACGAACCTTATTTCCCTTTCCATTTATCCGGAGCCTTCCCAATAAATCCTTCAGCTTTCTGAAAAGGGTCTTGAGCCAGCTCTCACCTTTACTCTTTTGGCTTATAAACTCTATCCTTATGGTCTCCAGACCCTTACCTTTCTCAACTCTCCCCATCAGGTATTCCACATCCCTCCTCAACTTCAGCAGGTTTACCCCGTAGTAAACCTGACCAAGCCCCTGGAGCTCAGCAAGCGCACCCTTCAGCTCCTGATAGACACCCTCTCCCCTGCCGGCAGAAGCAACTGAAAGCCTGCGTAAAGCCCTGAAGTAAGGAGCTTCCAGAATGTGCCTTTCCATATTCAACTCGCAATATCCTCTGAGCTCCTCGTAAAGCCCCTCGTTAAACATCAGAGTGGATATGACCACTGCATCCTGAGCGGTAAGATGTCTTCTGTATACCAGGGTCCTGTTCAGCATGTTCCATAATCTAAGAGCTCTGTGGCTTATGCTCTCAAAAAGGTGGAGGTATTCCTTCCTTAGGCTTATGAGGTAGATTTCACCTTCCTCCACCCGGTATATTTCCTTTCCTGTGTATAGGTTTCCGTAAAGGTCAGAAACTACAAAAAGGTTCAGCTCCACAAGAACATCCTTCCAGTGATTTCTGGCATTTTTAAAGCTTCTGTAAGCGCAGGAGAGAAACCTCTCAAGCTCCACGTGGAAACTCCCCTCCCTTCTTACCAGCTGCGAGTAGCACATGATATAGAAGACCATCTCCTTTTTGGCGGGGTCGTCCAGGACCTCAAGCACAAGACTGCTAAAAGGGTCTCTTTCCTTTATCTCCAGCATAGGTATAATATAAACCCTTATACCTAAAGTTTTGCACGGATTGAGCCTGTTTCCATCAACCTTGTCCCTTGAACCTCTCCAAACTCATGATTGACAGAGTTTCTATAAAAGTCATAGCCTTATTGAGGCTTTCTCAGGATGGCTTTTCTTCAAACCTTTGATAGTCAAGCACTTTGTGAATGTTTGACAATAGCTCACTAAGTCTCTGCAAAACT
>JBCNVH010000107.1:0-4550 GCA_039630295.1 Aquificaceae bacterium
GAGGCATATGCCTGAGGTTTACTGGCGATTGCTTTGCATGCTGGAGGTTATTGAGGGTGTTGTATCTGTTTTATGGCGGTATGCACCTTTTCCTGATGACAATCTGGTGTTCTTATGGCTTTCAAGGTTTATAAAGGGAGACCCATACCGTGCAAAACTTTAGATAGGAACGGGCTCAATCCCTGCAAAACTTTAGTCATACCACACAGCATCTACACTCCCTTAATTTCTCACCCGATGTATATTTTAGCATATATTATTCTGAATTCCTACAGACAGGAGGAAAAATATGCTTACGAGAGAACAGCTTGAAACCCTGAGGAACAAACTGCTGGAAGAAAAGGCAAAGCTTCTTGAGAGGTACAGAAAAAAGGAAGACACGCAAGCTCGTATTGAGGAGGAGGTTAAAGAGCCAAGAGACCTTGAAGATATAGGGCAAATGACCTACACTCAGGAACTGCTTGATACCCTCTCCGCCAGAGAGTTCTTTATCATCAAGGAAATCGAGCATGCTCTCCACAAGATACACACGGGCACATACGGTATATGCGAATACTGTGGCGAGGAAATAAACTTTGAAAGGCTCATGGCTATACCCTGGACCAGATACCACGCCCACTGTGCGGAGAAGGCGGAGGAAGAGGGTATAGTGCCCACCTATCCTGCGGTGACCTTTGAAGCTACCATACCCGAGGAGGTAGAGCTTCAGAGAGAAGACATAACCGAGGCATGAACTTTGAGTTTTACCTGCCCGTTGAAATAATCTTTGGTGTGGGTTCTGTGGACAGGGTAGGTCAGGTGGGTAGACGCTTTGGCTTCAGGGTTCTGGTGGTCACCGGAAGGAAAAGCTCAAAAGAGAACGGAGCTCTCGAAAGAGTAGTAAGCTCCTTGAGGAGAAACGGAGCGGAGGAAGTTTTTGTCTTTGACCAGATAGAGCCAAACCCCATCGACAAGAGCGTAAACCTTGCCAGCGAGCTGGTGGTGAGGGAAAGGATAGACTACATAGTGGGTCTTGGCGGTGGAAGCAGCATGGACTCTGCAAAAGCTATATCCATAGTATCTTCTAACGAGGGCTATGCCTGGGATTATGTGAACTACCCCGAGGGTCCGAGGCTCATCCCCTTTCTCAACAGGCCGGTTATATGCATACCTACCACCGCAGGCACAGGCAGTGAGGTAAACAGATATTCGGTCCTTTCAAACCCTATAAGGAAGGAGAAGATGGTCATATCTCACTCTCTAAACTACCCGAGAGTAGCCCTTATAGACCCTTCTCTTACCAAAAGCATGGACGGAAAGCTTACTGCAACCACTGGCGTGGATGCCCTTATGCACGCCCTTGAGTCTCTTACCAATAGACTTTCCGACTCCTTTGCGGAGGAGCTGGCAATAAAAGCCATAAGGCTCATAAAGGATTATCTACCCATAGCAATCCAGGAACCTGACAACCTTAAGGCAAGGACCTATATGAGCTACGCAGCCATGCTGGCAGGTATAGCCATAGACAGAAAAAGGGTAGCTCTCATCCATGGCATGGAACATCCCGTCTCCGCCCACTATCCCCAAATAGCTCACGGAGAGGGTCTTTCCGCCCTTTGCGTGGCTATAACCGAGTTCAACTACAGGGGAAATCCGGAGAAGTATGCCCTCTTTGCGGAGCTTATGGGATACCCACCAGAACCCCATATGGCGGTAAAAGCCATGGATGACTTCCTGCGGAAGGTAGAAATGAGGGTAAGCCTGAGGGAGCTGGGGGTAGAAAGAGAAAAGCTTGAGAGACTGGTGGAAGATGTTTACATACTCGCAAGGGGTCTTTTTGCTGTGAACCCGGTAGAGCCTACCATGGAAGACCTATACAGGCTGTATGAAAGGGCATACGAGGGATACTGAGTGTCACTTCTATGACCTGAAGCATACAACCTGCTAACTAAATTTTTATATTAGAATATAGTGAATTTTTTAAAAGGAGGTGCTACCATGTATGGAAACTACATAGTGGATGTGCCAGAAGAGGCGGTGGTTAACATAAACTATGTGGTTCTCAAAGAGGGTGTTACCGTGGATGATGTAGCTGAGAAGATAGCCTACCTCTGCGAGCACGTAAAAACCTATCACTCTGACACGGGCTTTTATGGAGGTTTTGTAGCTCTCAACACGGGTGGCGTATCTCTTGAAGGTTCTACCGCAGGTCAGACCACCGAACACCCTCTCAAGAACAGAGAGGTTCTTATCATAACCTTCTGGAGGTCTCTTGAGGACCACGAGGAGTCTCACAGAAGTGAGGGCTTTAACAGGCTCTTTAAGGAGCTCACCAGTCTGGCGGAGAGCACCCATGAGGTTGTCTACCAGATGCTCTGGCAGGGTAAAGCTTACGACCCGGAGATGGCAAAGAAGGCAAGAGAGGCAAAGGAAAGCCACTGTGTAAGCTGTTAACCCTCCCAGTATTCCGCCCCGCAGTCTTCCTTTTCCCAAACAACCACCTTCGAGACTGTGGGGTATCTTTCCTTTACCTTCTGGTAAATCCACCTTGCCATGTTTTCCGCGCTGGGTGAGAAGTCCACAAGGTCGTTAAGAAGCCTGTAGTCAGGCAGGAGCTCTTTCAAAAAGCTCTCTATCTCCAAAAAGTCATAACCCATGCCGCCTGTATCCACCCTGTCTGTTTCTATATGAAGCTCCACCATCCAGGTGTGTCCGTGAAGGGGTTCTGGTGCACCGTGATAGTCTGTCAGAAAGTGCGCCCAGCTAAACTTTTTTTTGACTATTACCCTCCAGGGCATCAGTCCAGGTCCTCTCCTCTTATGAGCCTCTGGGCATAGTTTAGGCAGGCGAGCACCATAAACCACAGAGCATGGTTATGGGTTTCCTCAAACTCTTCCTTTACCCACAAACTTCCATCCTCTCTCTTAACCAATTTTATGTATTCTAAGGCCCTCATGGCAAGGTCTCTATTTGAAACCTTCTGTAGTATCCTTTCTCTTATATCCTGGGGCAAGGGAAACTCTTCCATTCTTTCCTCCGACGTGTTTTTAACCATATACTATAAATATGGGCAGTCTTAGAGAGAGAAGAAGGCTTGATATAATAAGGATAGCCTGCAAGCTCTTTGCTCAGAAGGGTTACTACAGCACCACCATACCGGACATAGCTCAAGCGGTTGGCATGAGCGTGGGAAACCTTTACAACTACTTCGAATCAAAGGAGGAGCTGGCAAAGGAAGTTATGATAACCGTATCCCAGTGGCTTGGGGAAAAGCTAAGAAAGATAAACGAAAGGGAGGTGGACTTCAGGGAAAAGGTAAGGCTCTTCACCAGGAGCTTTTTTGAGGTTGCCCTTGAGGAACCGGAGCTCATAAACTACTTCCTGAGGGTCTTTCTTGTAAACAGGGAGGTATTCAGCGATGGCTGTGAGGGCTTTGCCTGTGTTGCGAGCGTTATAACGGAGGTCATGGTTTTCTTGAGCGACGGAATAGAAAGGGGAGAGCTAAGAAGCCAGAGTTTTTATCCTGCCTTTACCACAATTATGGGACCTCTCGGCGGCATGGTTTTCCTCCATACGGAAGGGCTCTTAGACAGACCTCTCATGGAATACGCGGAGGAGGTTTCAGAGAACATCTGGAGAGCCCTTAGGACTTAACCTCCTGTGAAGGGCAAGGTAGGGTGGTGTCCTGAAGGGTAGAAACCTCCTTACAAAATAATAGCGTGCGATATGATAGCTCGTATCAAAACCGTAAAAGTTGAGCCTCATCCTCTCAAGCTCTTCTTCTCTGTATACCCTTAGAGGTTTTATGCTCCAGTCCTTGAGCCTTTCTTCTCTTCTTTTCAGAAAGTTTTCAAACTCCAGAGAGTTTAAAAAGTCTTGGAGGTAAGCCTTAAGGGACTCACTAAAATCTTTCTCTTCCAAGAATTCCGTCAATAAGCCCAAGCTCAAAAGCCTTCTTTGAACTTATGGGCATACGGTTTTCCATGATTTCCCTTGCCCTCTCCCAGCCAACCCTCCTGGGAAGGGTGTAGGTCCAGAACTCGGAACCATAGAGGTTTCCTATGTTTTTGTAGTGGGGGTTAAGGACCACGCCTTCCCTCGCAAAGACCAGGTCACAGGTCAGTGCAAGAAAGACGCCGCCGGCACCCGCGTTGCCCCTAAGACCGGCTACCGTAAGCTTGTCAAGGGTGGTAAGTATCTCCTCACAAAGGTCATCCATAGCGTTTATGTTTCTCCAGGATTCGTCCGCAGGGCTCTCCGCGTTCTCTATAGTGTTTAAGTTCATCCCGTTGGAGAAGTCTTACTGCGTAAGGGACAAGGGCTTTTATGGGCCTTCTCTTAGCATATCTGACCACCTCCAGAAGCCTCTCACACTGCTCCGTGGACATGGCACCGTTTGTAGAAGTTAAACTCTATGTATCCTGTCTCTCCCTCTTCTCTGTAGAGGATTTCCCTGTAGGTTTCAAAGTCCAACATCCTCAGGAAGGTTCGTGCAGGTGAGGGACAGCCGGGCGCTCTTGCTACCATAGGGGGTCAGGATTATTACCTTTTTGACGCCTGCAGGGAAGGGA
>JBCNVH010000108.1:0-2690 GCA_039630295.1 Aquificaceae bacterium
CGGGCAGGAAGGCTTCAAAGAGGTAGGGGGGTGCCTCTACAACCAGAAGGGGGTTTCCCGGCACCGCAAGGTCGCCCACATCCACATTTTTCTGAACCACCACACCGTTTATGGGTGCGGTCAGGCTTGTGTATTTAAGACTGCTGGCAATCGCCTGTCTCTGACTCTGGACAACTTTTATGCCTGCCCTTGCCTGCTCCACCTGAGCTTTTGCAGATTCATACTGAGCCTTTATCTGGTCAAACTCCTGCTGGGTTATAGCACCTTCCTTCAGAAGGTTTGAATATCTGTCGAAGGTCTTCCTGACCGCCTCGTAGTTTGCCAGCGCAGACTTGAGAGCCTGCTCCGCCTGTGCGCTCTGATACTCCATTGCGGAGACCTGAGCCTGAAGGTCCTCTCCGTCTATGCTTAAGAGCATCTGCCCCGCCCTTACGCTCTGCCCCTCCTTCACAAAAAGCCCCTTAATCCTGCCCATCACTCTGGTAGCCACTTCCACTCTTTTATCCGCCACCACATGACCCGTGTAAGGTGAGGATACCCTCTCAACCCTCTCCACCAGACCCGTCTCTAACCCCTGAAGGGTTATCACCTGTCTTGAGAGCTCACCTGGCTTTTCCTTTCTGGTCAGGAAGCCACCCAGCCAAAGAACCATAATAAAAATGATGAGGGCGAATATCAGGTATCTAAGCCAGCCTTTCATTGCTTTACCTCCTCCGTAACGCCCGCACTGAAAAGAAGGTCCACATAAGCTTTATGACAGGCGTTCACAGCCTGAAGCCTTTCCAGCCTTGCCCTGTCCAGTTCTGTCTGGGCGTCCAGTATGTCTACCATCCGGGCAAGTCCGTTCTTGTATCCTGAGCTCCATAACCCTGAGGACCTCCCTGCTTGCCCTTATCCTTTCCTCCGCAGACACCAACATAGCCCTGGCTTTTTGATACTCCGAGTGAGCCCTCTCCAGCTCAAAAACCGCCATGTCTCTCATGAGTTTTATCCTTTCCTCGAGCCCCGCTCTTCTTTCCAGATTTGCCTCAGCCCTTCTCAGGGTTGTCAACCCAAGGTCAAAAGTCCAGGAGAGTGACAACCCAGCCATGTAGCCCTTACCATCGGAGCCAAAGGGATGGTCCTTTGAATGGAGGATATACTGAGCAAAGGCAGAGACCTGTGGCAGGTTATCCGATAGGGTAAAGCGGTAGGCTTCCTGAAGGGTTTTTAACCTTTCCTCCATCGCCCTTATGTCTCTTCTCCTCGCAACCTTTTCTCTGAGACCCTCCAGCTTTACCTCCGGACATTCTCCAAGTTCCTTTACCTCAAACTCACCCAGAGACACACCCATAGCCACTTCAAGCCCCTTCTTCGCTATCTGGTAGTCTCTCTTCGCCCTTTCCAGGTTTTCCTCCGCCTTTGACAGGTAAACCTGAGCTCTTAGAACTTCGGACAGCAGAGCCACACCTGCTCCATGCAACCTATCCGCAAGCCTGTAATGTTCTTTCGCATCTTCCACCGCCTGCCGGGAAACCCTTATAACCTCCTTTGCCAGCGCCGCATCTACATAGGCATGGTAAACCTGCCTTATCACCTCCTCCTCCCTTCTTTTCCCTTCAAGGCTTACCGCCTTGTATTCTTGCTCCGCCATTCTCTTTGCGGATTGAACCTTGCCACCAAGCCAGATGGGGACTTCAAGGGTGAGTTTGGTCTCAAAGTTATTTATGGAAGATGGGTTGTTCAACCTCGCAGGGTCAAAGTCTTGAGAAACCACCCTTTCCTGGTTTAGCCTGTTCATGAAGGCGTAGGCGGGCAAATCCGTTCTCGTAAAGCTTTCCTCCAGCCTTATCCTCGGAAGGAGAGCACCCCTTGCAGCCCTAACCTCCAGCTCCTGAGCCCTCAGCTCTCTCTGAGCGGACTTTATCAAAGGGCTGTTCTCAAGAGCGAGCCTTAGGCTCTCGTCCAGAGTAAGCTCCTTAGCCATAACTGTAAAAAAGCTCACCAACAAGAAAACCAGTAATCGCATAGCTTATCATAAAATCCTTATATAATTATATTCTAATTATATCAAATGTCAAGCACCAAACAGCCTATTTATGGCGTTTATCACATAGAGCCTTATCTTTGTGGCAGAGGTGTCCTCCAGCTCCGTTTCAAAGGCAAGTTTTGTCTCCTGCCCCTCTTCCATTATGCCCACCAGCCGTGCGGTGCCAACCACACCCAAAAGCTCCTCTCTACCCGATATCTTGAAGTTCAGGGTTTTGCCAAGCATCATAGGGATGAGAGAGGTGTCAAAGGCTACAACCGATAAACCCCCTTCAGAGATATCCACGGGCTCAAAGATTTTGTATACACCGCCAAGCTTTATCAGAACGGTAAAGCCAAAATCTCTCTCTGCACGGGCCCCCGGTCGCTGTCCTGTCTCCGAATTTACCTTCTCCCGCATAGAAGATGTTGACTATTAATTTATCGTTCTTCACCTACCACTCTTGCAGGTAGAAGCAGGTTCATGTAGCCAAGTCTTATTACGTCTCCTACCAGTATAAACTTCTTGGCAAGAGATGTTGGAGAGAGAAGGATCTTCCCTTCCTGATAGCTTAGTTTCTGGAGCTTTGTGTGGAAGAGGACTCCCTCCTCCATAACCTTGTATACGTCAACGAACTGTTCCATTCAGAAGTCCCTCCATTAGCCTTTCCATACCCATGCCT
>JBCNVH010000109.1:0-19628 GCA_039630295.1 Aquificaceae bacterium
AGAATACTCATCCTCTTTACGCTCTTTTCTAAAGTTTTGCAGAGGTTTATCAGCCTGTTGTTAAATGCCTAAAGTATACCATACTAAATGTTTCGAAAACAGCCATCTTGAGAAAGCCTCAACAGGGCTATGACTTTTACAGAGGCTCTGTCCACCAAGGGTTTATTGAGGCTTCAAAAGATAGGGTTGATAGAAACAGGCTCAATCCGTGCAAAACTTTAGGTTAAATACCAACAGAATGCTTGACTATCAGCGGTTGGAAAAGAACTACCCCGAGAAAGCCTCAAAAGAGCTGTGCCTTTTACAGAAACTTTGCTAATCATGGGTTTAGTAGGCGGTCAAGGGATAGGGTTGATAGAAGCAGGTTCAATCCATGTGCTTTGTCCAATATCTAAATGTCCAGCGAGTCTTTCGCTTTGATGTGTTAAGACTTTAGCGACTTTTTACAGAGGTAGACTCAAATCCTGAAATGTCTGATTTTCAAGTTTCAACTGATGTTTTTGGACAAAGCACAATCCATGCAAAATTTTAGTATTAAGCAAACAAATATTGGACAAAACAATTTCCTATCCAACGTGTGTATTCAGGATGATGTATGCTAAAATGTTCCTCCATGTATTCTCTGCTTCACAGATACAAGGGTCTAACCGTAACCATCATAACCATTGCCACCGGCGGTTTCTTCCTCTGGCTTTTTTTCGCAGGGGGTGTAAGCGACATAGGAACACCTTCAAAAAGGTGCGTGGCAGAGGTTGGCTCTGGTTGTGTTACCCTTAAAGACTACAGGCGTGAGCTCTTGAGGTTTTCCAACCTTCTGCAAAACCCACAGATGGAGGGGCTGGTGAGAGAGCAGGTGCTTTCAAACCTGATAGCTCAGGAACTGCTCTACCAGAAGGCGAAGGATCTCTCTTTTATAGCCAGCGACGAGGAAGTGGTGGAGGTTATAAAGTCCGACCCCACCTTTCAGGATAACGGTCTTTTTAGTGTCACGCGATACAGAGAAGTTCTGTCAAAGGCGGGCATGAGCCCGGAGGAGTATGAAGAATACCTGAAAAGGTCCATAAGCGTGCAAAAGCTTATAAACCTGCTTACCAACGGTGTTTACCTTACGGAGGAGGAGTTTGAGAAAAACCTGATGGCGGAATCAACCCTTTTGAGCGGTAGCCTCTACATGGTAACTACCTCCGAGCTTAAGGAAAAGTATACACCCACACAGCAGGAGCTTATGGAATACTATCAAAAGCACAGAGAGTCTTTCAGGAGAGAAGAGGGTAAGCTCATAAGGGTATGGAGGGAAAAAAACAAAGAAAGGGCACTGGCTATATACCAGGAGTTAAAATCTGGAAAGGAGCCCCAGGGCTTTCAAGATTTCAAGCTTCCTGAGGAGTTTGAAAAACTGGATGGAGCTCTGAAAGAAGAAGCAAAAAAACTGACCCCAATGGACAGGGTAAGCATAAGAAAGCAAGAGGAAGAGTATGTGGTAATTTACCTGAAGGAAACCCTTCCTGCAGGATACGAAGATTTTGAAAAGGTAAAGGACAGGGTTAGAGAAAAGCTGCTGGAGGAGAGGGCAAGCTCTTTAGCCCTGAAAAAGGCGGAGGAGGTGGTGAAGAGCTTAAAAGAGGGTGAGAAGCCGGAGATAAAGGCTCTTAGCTTCTCCGATACACCCACAAACCAGCTGAGCGCAGTGATAAACATAGAGCAGAAGGAACTGGTCCTCATTGCTCTGTCTAAGGAAAGGGTATTCGGACCCTACCCCCTCAGACAGGGTTACGGTGTGGTTTACGTGGAAAGCAGGAAAAAAAAGGAGATAAAAAAGGAAGAGAGGGAGGAAATGCTCAAGGACATTCTTAGCCTAAAGGCACAGGCATTGCTTACTCAATACATCGAGCATCTTAGAAAGAACGCAAAGATAAGCATAAACAGAGAACTCCTCGGAGGTGGATGAGATGGAAAGGAAGTGGAAGACCGCCATAACCCAGCATGTGGGACAGGAAACCTACATAAGAGGTTACAGACTTCTTGACCTCGTGGGTAATCTGAGCTTCGCTCAGGCTATCTACCTCATACTGAAGGGCGAGCTACCGGATGAGAAAGAATCGAAGATGATGGAAGCCATCTTTGTATCGGTAATAGACCACGGCATAGCTCCACCCTCTGTCATCTCCGCAAGGGCTGTAGCCTCGGGCGGTAACTCTCTGAACGTGGGTGTGGCTTCGGGTGTTCTTGCCTTTGGTTCTGCACACGGGGGTGCCCTTGAGGATGCCATGAAGTTCATTCAGGAAGGTGTAAAAAGCCAAAAGTCGGTGGAGGACATCGTGAGAGAGTATTTAGAAAGCAAAAAACCCATACCCGGCTACGGACACAGGTATTATAAGGACTTTGACCCAAGGACGAAGAGACTTATGGACATAGCCAAAAGCCTTGGCTTTTATGGACCGCACTGCACCTTTGCGGAGGAAGTGCAGGAAGAGATAGGGCGTCAGAAGGGCAAAAAGTTGGTGCTCAATGTGGATGGTGGCATTGCCGCTGTGACATCTGAGATGGGCTTTGACTGGCGCCTTGGAAAGGGCTTTTTCATCATAGGAAGGGTTCCGGGTCTTGTAGCCCATGTTTACGAGGAACTAACCACAGAAAAACCCTTCTCCAAGAGGCTTGACGAGGAAAGGGAGACCGAATACACGGGCCTCCCACCCAGGGAGCTCCCTCAGGAATTTAGAAAGATGTAAAAGGGCTGTGAGGCTCTATACCTCGTATATAAGGTCCAGGAGTTCCCTTGCCTTCTCCCCATCCAACTCTCTGAGCTTTTTGTAAACTTCTCTTGCCTCCGAGACCTTACCTGCCCTGCAGTAAGCCACCCCCAGCTTAAAGAGGAGTTCAGGTTCCTCAGGATTTTGCTCCAGCTCTTTTTTAAGGTCCTCTATGAACTTCTCCAGCAAACCCTCTCCCATCCTGCTGAAAACACCCCTGTATCCCTTCTCCTTCATCTTTCCGCTCCGTAGAACCTGTATTTTAAGCCCTTTATCCTCTCAAGGTTTTCCAGCAAGAGGTCTTCAAGGTAAGGGCTGTGAGAGAGCAACAGCACATCAAGCCCAAAACCGCCTTCTTCCAGAAGTTTCCTTGAACTCATGAGAAACTCTCTAAGGACCTCATCCTGTTCCACTTCAAAGGGTGCGCCCAGAAAATGGTGGCTCACGCCGAGGAAGCTCCCGGGCTTTACCCTTACAGTGAGCCTTATGGGGTTCAAGCTTTCTATAAGCTTCTCTCTTTCCAGCGCAAACTCAAGCCCGAACATGAGCATGGCGTCGGTGACAAGATGGAGAGAAGAGAGAGACACAAACTGTCTGAAACCGCTTTCTCTAAAATCAAGCTTAAGGTTGTCTCTGGTGGTTTCTACCCAGTGAGGGTGAGGATTTTCCAGAAGCCACAGTATTTTCTCCGGATAGAAATTTTGTCCCTCTTGTCTTCCCCACAGCATGGTAAGGAGGGGCATTTTTATAAATATAGCCCCAGTTTATAGCATTCCAAAAACTTCTCTTATTTGTTAGCCTCTTTCCAGGCAAAAAGGAAAAGGGGTTTAAGCCCAAAGTATAGACTTCCTATCCGTAGGCTGTAAGTATACCCAAGAAAAAGGTTCATCCCATACCCGGGTTTTAGCTCAAAGCCCGAGCCTTCGTAAAATTCCTCTCCCTCTGAACTTACTCTTAAGAGAAGACATCTTTTAGATGGCAGTATTTTCAAAAACCCTTCCTCCTTCCAGTAAAGGGTAGGCTTTTCGCTAAAAGACAGAAGGGTCCTGCCTCTTTTCAAGCCTTCAATGAAGTCATTTTTATCATTTAGCTTCCTGTCTACCAGCAGGAAGTTTCTCATAAGCCTGAAGCTGTGCAGGTAGTCCGGGAAAAGAAACCTTATGCCTACCTCTCTTAAGTAGAACTTTACATGATGGTCAAGCCCTCCTACCACAGGGTTGCTTATACCCATTTTCAGGTAAAGGCGGGCAAACCGCCTTATATCTATGAGTTTCTTCAGGACATCGAGAGCGAGCCTTCTGGAGATAAGGGCTTTAAAGAGTATATAAGGTATTAAGAAGAGAAAAAAGCCTTTTCTTTCAAGGAGCGCATCCTTGAGGTCTACAATCTCAAAGAAGTAATCCTCAGGAAGCTCGGACCTCCATCGATACTTTTCTCTGAAGGGGTGCGCCACTACTTTCAGGTCCTCCACCAGAAGAAGGTCCCCAAGCACCTCTCCTCCTTCACCCAGAACCTTTTTCTCCATACCCGCTATAAGCCTGTCGCCCGCAAAGTGCCTTATGTCCTCGTTTTCATGGTCGGTCACCACAACAAAGTCTATGTTTTCTTCCATCGCACTTCTTATTATGTCCTCTGGCTTTCCAAGTGAGTCGTAAGAAAACTGACTGTGAACATGTATCTGAAAGGAATAAAGGTAAAGGTCAGGAAGACGGAGTATGTTGGAGGATATGTGTTTTACCTTGAGTTTTTTAAAAGGATAGAGCTCCACTAACAGGAGGTAGAGAAGAGAAAGGGAAAGAAAAAGAAGTAAAAAAGTCATCCTACTCTAACCCTTTCCCTCACCTCTTCCATTGTCTTAACCGCTATTGTTCTTGCTCTCTCCGAGCCAAGTTCTATAACCTCTCTGAGCCTCTTTCTGTCCTTTGAGAGCTCCTCTCTCCTTTCTCTTATAGGCATAAGAAAGTTTTCAAGCCCTTCGAACATGAGTTTTTTGCAGTCCACACAGCCAAGTTTTCCACTTCTGCAGTCTCTCTCTATTTCCTCCACCTTTTCCTGATTCGTAAAAATTTTGTGATAGAAAAAGACGGGGCATATCTCCGGTCTACCGGGGTCACCCTTGCGGAGCTTCTGTGGGTCTGTAAAAAAGCTCATAACCTTTCTCTGAACTTCCTCTCTCGTGTCCGCAAAGTATATCGCGTTGTTGTAAGATTTGCTCATCTTCCTGCCGTCAGTGCCTGGAAGTTTTGGCGTCTCTGTGAGCATCGCCTGAGGTTCAGGGAAGGTATCTCCATAAAGACTGTTGAACCTACGGGCTATCTCCCTGGAGAGCTCTATGTGGGGGAGCTGGTCCTCACCTACGGGCACCGCCTGAGCCTTGTATATGAGTATGTCCACCGCCTGAAGAACAGGATAACCAAGAAAGCCGTAAGTGTCCGTATCATAAAAGTCTCTCTTTGATACATTGAGTTCCTGAAGCAGAGCTCTGTCCACATAACCTTCAAAAAGAGCCTGAATAAAGGTATCGGACAGGCTGTCGAGAAGAAGCTCCTCAAGGGCTTCAAAGTCTTCAACCCTGTAGGGTAGTTTTGCTATAAAGGTCTTCACATGGTCCCTCAATCCACCCTTGAACATGAGGCTCAAGTCCGTTAACCTTAGCAGGTTATACTTGGTGTCTTTGTAAGTGGGGTTCCATTCGAGCCAGCTCTTGGGCGTTATCATGGAAAATAGAAGAAAGAGCTCCGCATGCTCTTTTACCTTTGACTGAAGGAAGAGCGTGCTCCTCTCTGGGTCCATACCAAGGGTAAGCCAGTCCAGCAGCATCTCCTCTATGTTTTGGGGTATTTCTTCCACTCTTTTGTAGCCTGTGGTGAGGGCATGCCAGTCAGCCACCATGTATAGAGTTTCATGTTCTTCCTGCAGTTTCACCCAGCTTCTTATAACCCCAAAGTAGTGTCCCAGATGAAGTTTACCGGTTGGTCTCATGCCGCTGAGAACTCTCATGGTTTATAGTATAGAACAGAAAAGAGAAGGGTGTGCTTTTGTCAAAAGCCACTTAACCCTGAGTTTTAGGAGGCTACATAGTAATAACCTTGACGGTTAATCTTCCCTTCCACCTCTAACTGTAGGAGTTTTAGAGTAAGCTCGGAGGGGTCAATACCAATAATTTCAAGAAGCTGGTCAAAGGTTTTTGGGGTTGAGAGAAGTTCCAGAAGGGGGTCCCCGGATGTTTTGGTGGCAGGAAGTTCCTCAAAAAGGAGCGAGGGGCTGTAAAGTATTCTGGCTTTACCTTCGTTCACCAGTTTTATACAACCAAGCCATCTCTGGCTTGAGGCGTTGCCCACGTACACCCAGAGGGGTCTTTTTTGCCTTGTTGCGTAGCCGGCGGTTATCAGAGCACCGCTTTTTTCGCCTGCTTCCGCAACTACCAGAGCTCGGGAAAGACCGCTTATCAGCCTGTTCCTTCTCGGAAAGGTGTATTCTTCCGCAGGAGCCTCAGGAAGGAGCTCGGACAGGAAAAGCAGGTTGTTTCCCTGAAGTTTTTGAAGATAATGGGGTATCCTGAGCACACCCATTCCAAGAACGCATATGGTATAGCCACCAGAGTTAAGACTTTCTCTGTGACTCTGGAAGTCGCAACCTATTGCACCACCAGAACATACACCATAGCCTTTCTTTACAGCTTCCTGAACCAGACCTTTTATAAAGTTCAGGCTCTGTATGTCTGGCTTCCTCGTGCCTACGATACCCACCATGGGGACGCTCTTCAGCTCTCCCCTCAGGAAAAGCACAGGGGGTGGGTCTTCTATCTCTTTCAAAAGAGGAGGGTATTCCTCTTCCTCAAGGGTTAAACACCCTATACCTTCCTTTTCCAGCACCTTTAAAACCCTCTCAGGGTCTAAAGAGAGTTTTTTTCTAACCAGTGCTTTTGCCTTTTCCTCCCCTATTAAATCTCTGCACTCTTCATAGCTTGCGGAGAGTATTCTGTCCGCAGAGCCAAACCTGAGCCACAGCTTTTTTATGGAAACCTCTCCGAGCCCTTTTATCGTCTTGAGCAAAAGCCAGTTATAGAGCCTTTCCATCTATCCAGTTTCCTAACATACTCCCAAAGCTTTCAAAAAAAGCTTCCACCACTTCTCTCTCTTCCTGAATTTCCACACAGAGCTTCCCCCCGGAAAGACCAACCCTTACACCCCTTTTTAATAACTCGGGCATGAGAGAGAAGAGTTTCTGGTTTACCGCAAAAGAAAGTCCCCAGACTTCCAGAGGTTCGACCTGCTTTGTGCTTATAAGAAGCTCATAATCCTCTTCGGAAAGGACTGCGCCAAGACTGGTGAGCTTACACTCTATTAATTCCTTCAGCCCACCCTCGGACAGGACCCTTACTCGCACACCTTCAAGACCCCTTGACCACTGAGACTTTCCACCGCTCTTTTCCAAAAGTCTTATCTCCTCTATAACCAGACTTTCATCCATACCTTTGCACATGTCGTAAACCGTAAGGAGTGCCACGCTCACCGCGGTGAGAGCTTCCATCTCATAACCCGTCCTCTGGGTGCCTTTTACATAGGAAAAAACCTCTATGTGGTCTTTTCCTGACCTTACTTCCACCTCCACCATATCAACACCTATAGTATGACAGAAGGGTAAAAGTTCAGGGGTTTTCTTAACTCCATATATGCCTGCAAGCCTACAGGCGGATAGCACATCTCCTTTGGGGACCTTACCCTCTCTTATTGCTTTTAAGGTCTCTGGCTTAAGCCTTATCCTACCATAGGCGGAGGCACTCCTGAAAGTCTCCGGCTTTAAGCTTATGTCTACCGTCCTCACGCTATAAAACTATAAGTTAGTAACTTGGGCTTATGCAAGAGGTAAACTGGTCCAGAACTCCAAAGCTGACTACTTAATATTGGGTCTTCTTATATCAGCCTCGAGCTCTTAGAAACCGCAGTTTTAAAGGTTTTAACAGTGTGAAAAGATGGTATAATATAGAGACAAAAAGCTGAGGAGGTAGCCATGAAGTTGACGCTGAGCGTTATCAAGGCAGACATAGGGGGATATGTGGGGCATTCCTCCGCCCACCCTGAGGTGGTGGAAAAGGTAAAGGAAATAGGGCTCAGTGAAGTAGAGAGGGGTAACCTGATTGACTGTCAGGTGCTTGTGTGTGGTGACGACATAGCTTTGGTGATGACCCACCAGCAGGGTGTGGACAGCGAACTGGTGCATGGCATAGCCTGGAGAGCCTTTGAAGAAGGAACACAGGTAGCCAAAAAGCTCAAGCTTTACGGTGCGGGGCAGGACCTTCTTTCTGATACCTTCTCCGGTAATGTGAAGGGTATGGGTCCGGGCGTGGCGGAGATGGAGTTTGAGGAAAGACCCTCTGAGCCTGTTATAGTCTTTTTCGCAGACAAGACCGCACCCAGCGCCTGGAGTCTTCCTCTCTACGAAATGTTTGCGGACCCGATGGTGTGCGCCGGTCTTGTGATAGACCCTAAGATGCACGACGGGTTTACCTTTGAGGTTCTTGACACCTTCACGGGTAAAGCGGTAAGGCTATCCACACCGGCAGAACTTTACGACCTCCTTGCCCTTATAGGCACTGTGGAAAGGTATGCGGTAAAGAGCGTGTGGAGAAACTCGGACGGTGAGATAGGGGCAGTTGCCTCAACGCAAAGACTTTCTTTGATTGCGGGCAAGTATGTGGGTAAGGATGACCCGGTCATGATAGTAAGGTCCCAGTCAGGCTTCCCTGCTATAGGGGAAGTCCTTGAGCCCTTTGCAAGACCCTGGATAGTGGAGGGCTGGATGAGGGGCTCTCACAACGGACCCCTTATGCCTGTATCTTTCAGGAACGCAACCCCTTCAAGGTTTGACGGACCCCCAAGGGTTATAGCCGCAGGCTACCAGATAGCCAATGGAAAGCTCATCGGTCCAAGAGACCTCTTTGACGACCCAGCCTTTGACGAGGCAAGGCGTCAGGCACAGCTCATTGCGGACATACTCAGAAGACAGGGCATCTTTGAGCCCCACAGGCTACCCTCCGAGGAGATGGAATACACAACCCTTCCCAAGATACTGAAAAAACTCGAGGATAGGTTCTACGATATGGAGGAGGGTAAAAAGGCACCAACCGGCGAAGAACACCACACGGAGACAGACTGATGGAAAAAATCTACAGCATAGAGGAAAGGGTTGTCCTGCTGGTGGAGGAGTTTTTGACAGACCTGTCCTCCAAAGAGCCCTTTCCCTCTCTCCTCTCCGAATACAGGTTTAACCTGAGGTCAAAGCTTCTCCAGCTTCTCAGCCAGTTTCCTAACGACGCGCAGGCGAGGAATGCAAGCTTTGACAGTGCCCTTGAAGGCATAGTGAAGAGCCTTGAGGAAGCTATAAACAGGGCAAACCTTCAGGAAAAAGAAGAGTTGATGAGGCTTATAAAAACCCTTGAAGAGACCAACGAGGTTCTCAAAGAGTTTCTCTACGGAGACCAGATAAAAGACAAGTCGGTGCTTTCAAAGGTTTCAGGAAGGATAGGTGAGTGGGCGGAGAACCTTAACATGGAGTTTAAGAGGAGGTTTGGCGGGCTTATAAACCGCATAAAAGCCCTTTTCGGTAGATGATACCCTTCCTTGTGGTTCTCTTTGCCTGGTTTTTCCAGTCTATAACCGGCTTCGGTGCGGGCCTATTCATAATAGGCATACTTTCTCTGCTTTACGACCCGAAGATGGTGGTGGTTTCCTCCGCCCTTTTTAACCTTCTGGGCACTCTCGGACTTCTATATCAGAATAGAAAGGGCAAAGTAGAACCTTACCTTTTATTCTCTCTGGTTCTTGGCTCTCTGCCGGGCGTGTTTCTGGGTGCTTACCTCCTTGATAGGTTTGACCAAAAAACACTGCGGCTCCTCATAGGTGTCTTTATAGTTCTTATAGGTTTCTACGACCTTCTGGTAAACAGGGGTTGGCTGAGAGTAAGGCTTGATAGAAGGATGGGCTTCCCTGTTGGTTTTCTCGGCGGTCTCTTTGCTGGTCTGGTGGGTATGGGTGGTCCTCCACCCCTCGTTTTCCTGAGCCAGCAGCTTAAAGACCCACGGTCCATAAAGCTCATGCTTAACCTTTACTTTACTTCCAACATCCTCTTCAGGCTCACCTTTTATCAGCAAATGGAGGTGGTTAATCTTGACTGGAATTTTGTAAAAGCTGGCTTGCTTGGAATCTTCCTTGGACTTTTCCTTGGCGGTATTATATCCGCAAAGCTCCCCTCGGACCTATACAGGACCGGTGTGTCCTATGGGGTTATAATACTGGGCTTCCTGCTTATAATCCTTACGGAGGCTGGTTTATAATCAAAGTATGAAGGTAGGCTATGTGGCTATAGTGGGTAAGCCCAATGTGGGTAAGTCTACCCTCCTTAACCAGATTTTAGGAACGAAAGTATCCATAATCTCACCAAAGCCGGGAACCACCCGTATAAGGGTGCTGGGTGTAAAAAACCTTCCTGAAGAGGCTCAGATAATATTTCTGGACACGCCGGGTATATACAGACCGAAGGATGCCCTTGGAGAAGCCATGGTGGAAATGGCGAGCAGTTCTCTCGGTGATGCGGACCTTATACTTTTCATGATAGACGCGGAGAGTGGCTTCAGAGAAGAGGACAGACAGGTTTTTGAAAACTACATAAAACCCTATGCGGAGGAAAAGCCTGTCTTTCTAATCATAAACAAGGTGGACAGGGTGGGTGGAGTTGAAAACCTTCTACCCTTGGTGGAAGAGCTCTCCAGAGAATACCCCCAGTTCAGAGAGGTTATACCCCTTAGTGCCCTCAAGGGCTATAATCTGGACCGGCTTCTGAAAGCTTTACTCAAATACTTGCCCGAGGGTGAGCCCCTCTTTCCTGAAGACAGTATCACTGACTTGCCCTTCAGGCTTATGGCTTCCGAGATAATAAGGGAAAAAATTCTGCTGAAGGTGCATCAGGAAATACCTCAGGGTGTGGCAGTGGTGGTTACTGAGGTGTCTGAGGGTAGGCACGACCCAAAAGTGCTGGTGATAAAGGCGGACATAATCTTGGAGAGAGAAAACCACAAGCCCATTCTTTTAGGTAAGGGCGGGCGGATGATAAAGGCTATAGGAAAACTTGCCAGAGAGGAGCTTGAACTTATAACAGGCAGGAAAGTGTATTTAGAGCTCTTCGTAAGGGTAAAGCCAGACTGGAAAAAGAGACCCGAGTTAGTCAGAAGCTTCGGATACACCCTCTGAAAGCAAGATAACCACGTCCGCCTTTTTTGGAAGGCTCTTTTCAAGTTCCTCCTCTTTCTCCACCTGAGCCACTACCAGACCCTTTTTAAGAAGCCTCTCTGTGAGTTTCTTTGCCACTTTTTTGTCCTTAAGGGTAAGAACCTTCATAGTCACACCTCCAGCTCACAAACCTAACCGAGGACCCATGGCTTGCCACTTCCTCAATGGTAGAAGTTACTTCCCTTCTGTTAAGATTTGATTAAGACTTTCGTATTTTTTACAGCTCTGCCCCTCGCATACCACAAGACCTTCCACATCGGACTTTAACACAAACTTGAAGGGCCTGAAAAACCTGAGAGCTCCCTCAAGGAAATCTCTGGTCTCCACCCTGTATATGCCCTTAAGGTAAGCATACAGGCTTATCAGGTAAGAGTGGGAGACCATGGGCACCTGTCTCACAAACCTTGAAAAGGACTGAAGGCACTTCTCTCCATAGTCGGTAAAGCTGCCCTCACCGGTGAGAGCACCGAGCAGGAGTAAGGTGTAGCCCGCAGAGCCGTTTACCGACTGGGTAGGTGTATCCTGAAGGTTCTTAACCCTTACGCGAAGCAGACCTTCCCCTTCTCTCGCTGTATCGTAAAAGCCCCAGTCTCTCTCATCCCAGAAAAGCTCTATTGCCCTCCTTGCAAGCTCTGAAGCGGTCTGAAGGTAAAGAGTTTCCTGTGTAATCTCAAAAAGGTCAAGAAGAGCCTGAGAGAGGAAAAGGTAGTCTTCGGAGAAGCCTTCCACACCCTCTCTGTGGTAAAGGTTTCCCTCTCTGTAATGTTCCTCCATAAGCCTTCTTACCGTTCTCTCCGCCATATCTCTGGCTTCTGGCTCTAAGAAGACCTTCCAGTATTGGCAAAGGGCGGATACCATGAGCGCGTTCCAGTTGGTGTAAAGGGTTTTATCTATGTAAGGTTTTTCTCTCCTTTCTCTGAAATCTCGCAGTTTAAGCCTTGCCAGCTCCAGGAGCCTGCTAACCTCCTGAGAGGGTATACCCGTAATCTTAGATACCTCCTCCTCTTCTCTTTCTATGTAGAGCACCCCTCTTTCAGGTTCATGGGGCATTGGGGCAATTCCAAAGTGCATACTTGCAACTCTGAGTTCCTCGGGCGTAAGTATGCGTTCCAGCTCTTCTCTGCTAAAGGTGTAGTATCCACCTTCTTCAAGAAGACCAATGTCCGCATCCTGAGAGGCATAAAAGCCCCCCCTGGAGTCATATCCCTGAAGTCTGTAGTATTCGAGAATGCCCTTTGCGGTTTTCCTGTAGAGCTCTTTACCAAAAACCATATAAGATAGAGAGTAAAGGCTCAGGAGCTCCGCGTTGTCGTATAGCATCTTTTCAAAGTGGGGGATGTGCCATCTATCGTCGGTAGAATACCTGAAAAAACCCCCAAGAAGGTGGTCGTAGATACCGCCCTTCGCCATGGCATCAAGAGAACGTTCCACAGCTTTCCTGAGGACTTCTGAAGGGTGAAAGTAGTTATGGTATATGAGCAGTTCAAGAGCCTTCGCGTGGTGAAACTTGGGCGCCGAACCTATGCCTCCCCTCTCGTAATCCATGCTGGTAAGCAGAGAAGATATACCCTTGTCAAGGAGCTCCCTGTCTATAGGGTCTTTAAAGTTTTCTCTGCTGTAGAGCTGAAGGCTCTCATATATGCTTTCCGCAGACCTGAGTATTTTATCTCTTTCCTCTTTCCAGAGCTGGGCAATGCGTATAAGTAGGCTCTTGAAACCCGGTCTACCCCAGCGGTCTTCAGGTGGAAAGTAGGTCCCTCCAAAGAAAGCCTTCCCCTCCGGTGTTAGAAAGACGGTAAGAGGCCAGCCCCCCGAACCCGTCAAACCTATGACCACCTCCTGATACCTTCTGTCTATATCGGGACGCTCGTCCCTGTCCACCTTTATGGGAATGAAGTGTCCGTTTATTATCTCCGCAATCTCAGGGTTCTCAAAACTCTCGTGAGCCATCACATGACACCAGTGGCACCAGACGCCGCCTATGGAAAGCAAAACAGGTTTATTCTCTTCTCTTGCTCTCTTAAAGGCTTCTTCGGACCATTCATACCATTCCACCGGCTGGTGCGCGGACTTTTGAAGGTAGGGACTTCTGGAATGTATGAGCCTGTTTGCCATTATTTCCTCCTGAAACTAAAATTAGAGAGAAGAGTATCCATCAACACTGAGAAAGCTCAGCTTAGCAGGATTTACTGAAGCATGTAGTCGTAATTAACCTTCCAGGTTTTACCATCACTTCTTATATATAGGTTTATAGAGTAGAGACCCTTCTCCGCCATTTGAAACCATCCACCGAAGTTCTCTCCGTGAGTGTGAGGATACTTGGAAAGCTGTTTCTGTTGAGCCCTCAACAGGGGTGACCTGACCTCAGCTTCCACCTTAAAATCTGAAAGGTAAACTATCTTATCACCTTCCTTCTTCCATAGGGATACAGCCAGATGGTGGGTATCGTGTTTTGTGGGTGTTCCATTGTGCTTTTCCAGAAGGGCATAAGCCCTCGGAAAGGTCTTTTTCAGCTCTTCAATGCTAACTACGCCTACGCTTACATTGAAACTCTCAAGCCTCTTAGTAAGTGGTGTCTTAATAAGTATCTCTTCCTCCTGAGCAAAGGAAAAAGCAACCAGAAAAAGCAGATAGAGCATATACCTGACCATTACCCAACCTCCTTCTTGTATAATAAGGTTATCTCAAAAGGTCAAAAGAAGCAATTAAAGGTGTTTAGAGGATAAATAAGCGTATCTTATACTCTCATGCGTATAAACCTACTGCCGGAGGAGGTAAGAAGCTACATAGCCTCGGGTGAGGTCATAGAGGGTCCTGCGGAATGCCTGAAGGAACTTTTGGAAAACTCTCTGGATGCGGAGGCTACGAGAGTGGAGGTGGAGATAGTAAAGGGCGGTAAAAGGTTCATAGGTGTGCGGGATAATGGTATGGGTATTCCTGCGGAGGACCTGCCAAAAGCCCTGCTTGGCGGTGCAACCAGCAAAATAAGGACTCTTGAGGACTTACAAAACCTTACCACTTACGGCTATAGAGGTGAAGCCCTTTATGCCATATCTCTGGTTAGCAGGATGGTCATAAGGTCTCGTTTCTATCAGGAAGAGGTGGGGAAGGAAATGAGGCTTGAAGGGGGGAAGGTTACAGGTCAGAGGGCTGTGGGTATGCAAGCAGGCACTCAGGTGGAGGTCTACGACCTTTTCTACAACCTGCCCCTAAGGAAGGCTTTTCTCAGTAAGGAAGACAGAGAAAGAAGGCGGATTTACAGCGTCTTTAAGGCTCTTGCCCTGGCTAATCCTTCCGTCTTTTTTCGGCTGGAGGCGGAGGGAAGGGAAGTTTTTAGGCTAAAGCCTGGAGACATAAGGGAGAGGGCGGAGGAGGTTTTTGAGGAAAGGATGGAACACCTTAGCCTTGAGGAGAAACCCTTCCGGGTTGACCTTTTGCTATCTCTGGGGAAAAGCAGAAAGGGGCTCTTCCTCTTCGTCAACAGAAGACCGGTTTACAACAGAGACCTGGTAGAATACCTCAGGAAGTCTGCAGACAGATGGGCTTTATGTGTTTGCCACATAACTATGCCCCCCTACCTTCTTGATGTAAATGTGCACCCCAAGAAGACAGAGGTAAGGCTAATGAGAGAGGGCAAGATAAGGGAAATCATAAGAGAAACCCTGCGCAATAGGCATGTTATAGGACCACCTAGCCTCTCTCAGGAAAGGATGGTCTACGCTCCGGAGCCCCAGCTTGTTGGTATAATAGATAACACCCTCATCGTGGCGAAGTATGGAGACTACCTCTACTTTTTTGACCAGCATCTCCTTTCGGAGAGGTATAACTACGAGATGGGTATGAGCGCAGACAAAGCCTGTGGCAAGTCTCTGAAGGCAGGAGACAGGCTCGGGGAAGAGCTCGCCAGGGAACTCCTCCGTAGATGGCTTCACTTCCAGAACAAAGAGGTCTGTCCTCACGGTAGACCCATCTACTACAGGATATATATGGGTGAGCTCTACAGAAGGCTCGGAAGGGAATACTGATGCTTGCAAAGAGAATAATACCCTGTCTGGATGTGGATAAGGGAAGGGTGGTAAAGGGTGTAAGGTTTGTGAACCTGGTGGACGCAGGAGATCCGGTGGAGGTTGCAAAGGTTTACGAGGAACAGGGTGCGGATGAGCTGGTTTTTCTTGATATAACCGCCTCCACAGAAGACAGGAAAATAATGCTTGAGGTGGTGAGAAGGGTAGCGGAGGAGGTCTTCATGCCCTTCACCGTCGGTGGGGGTGTTTCAAACCTTGAGGACATGCGCAGGCTTCTTGAGGCAGGGGCGGATAAGGTTTCCATAAACACCTCCGCAGTAAAAAATCCCCAGCTCATACAGGAAGGTGCAAAAAGGTTCGGTGCTCAATGCATAGTGGTTGCCATAGACGCCAAGAGGAGGGGACAGGGTTGGGAGGTTTACATCCACGGGGGAAGGACCGCCACGGGTCTGGATGCGGTGGAGTGGGCAAGAAGGGCGGAGAGCCTCGGGGCGGGAGAGATACTGCTCACCTCCATGGACAGGGACGGCACCAAATCCGGCTACGACCTTGAGCTCATAAGAAGTGTGGCGGAGGCGGTCAGAATTCCGGTCATAGCCTCCGGTGGGGCAGGTAGCAGGGAGCATTTTTACGAGGGCTTCACCCTTGGTATGGCTGATGCCTGTCTCGCAGCTTCTCTTTTCCACTTTAGAGAGATAGGCATACCCGAGCTGAAAGCCTACTTAGCCTCTATGGGTGTGCCCGTAAGACCCTCCGCATAGAAGTAACTTTCAATACACGCCACGCTTTCTATGAGCATCTGGTTCACGAGCTTTTCCGCCCTTTTCTTTGCCAGATTACTGCTTATGCGATAAGGGCCCGAGGCATCCGCATAGCCTTTAACCCTTATGATGTGCTCTTCTTCTTCAGGCAAAAGCCGAACCTCCATCAGCAGTTTCTCAAGAGACCTTATGTCCACCTCACTCTGTCCTGGTTTAAAGTAGAACGTGTAATTCCTTATAACCTTTTCTTCCACCCTTTCCCTCTTGACCACAGGTGACAGGAGAATGGGTCTGTTTATGAAAGAAGCCTGAAGCCTGTATCCCAGCTGTAGGACCTCGCCGGGCATCATTCTCGCTATGCCAATGTAAAGCCTGTTATTCTCCATATGGTATGGTGCGGTTATAAAGTCTTCTGCAACCAGCGGACTTTTAGAAAGTATGCGTTTAGCTTTTACCAACCCATCTACAGAACCCTCCAAAGTTTGGGTTATGATTATGTCCTTCACAATCCTATTGCTTCTGTTGTGTAGTTCTATTTTTACAAAACCTTGAGGGTTTATTTCTGCCTTAAAGGATAGACTGCTATCTGGCTGTATGTTTTCATACCTTTCCACTTTAATTATCTGGACGTCCACCCTTCTGTATTCTTCACCCTTTTCTGTAGAAACTTCGTAATCCCAGCGTATGCGCGGCAGTTTTCCAGAACAGGGATAGGATTGGTTTACAAAAACTAAAGAAGCGAAGAAAAGACCTGCGGAAAACCTAATCACCCGCTTCATGGTTTTAATTATAACTTAAAGTGTCAAATTTTTATGGGGGCGGAGCCCCCCCAGTTTTAGACGGTCACCTTTCTGGGTGGTGGAGGTAAGAAAGGTTCAAGCCCCTGTTCCTGTGCCCATCTCTGAGAAAGTTCGTAGGCAGCCTTTGCAGTGTTCAGGTTCTTTTCTATAAGTTCCAGCTTCTTCTTGAACTTTCTTTCAAGGGCGGAGTCAAGGGAGGCAGTTCCACCGGAGGCTACAAACTTCTTTAGAAACCTTGACTTTATACCTTCCTCTATAGCTTCAATACCAACCGCACCTATTGCTCCGAAGAGGGCGCCTATCATAGCCATGTTGGTGGAAAGCTCTGTGCCCGCTATGTCTATGGCGAACTTGGTAGCAGGAAAGTTAAGAACTCTCACTTCCAGGCTTTCCAGTCTTTCCTTGTCCTCTTCCGTAAGCAGGTCTTCTTCTGTGTTTATGATGATAAGTCCCTCTCTCTTTACACCTGAGTAGAAGGGCATGGTGTAGGATTTACCCATGGTGATAACCTGGGGATGGAAGACCATTATCACATCCGGGTAGACCACCTCACCTCTGTCGTATATGGGCTCCATGCCTATGCGGGCGTAACTCTCCGCCGGCGCCATCCTCTTCTCCGCACCGAAGAAGGGGTTTGATACCGCATAGTAGCCCTCGTAGTCTGCGGCGGTAGCTATGATGTGGGCTGCGGTAACTGCACCCTGTCCACCCAGAGCAGGCATCCTTATGTTAACCCTTCTCCTTTTCATAACAGACCCTCCTCTTTCTTGTGCTTATAACCTCCTTGGCAGGCTCGCTCACATACTCAAAGAAGGCAAATCTCTCCTTATCTCTCTGTCTCATCTCATCAAGACCATCATCAGAGTTAAGACCTATCTCTAATATGCAGGGGGTGTAAAGATGGACGTAGGTGGGTCCAACCTCTCTCGCCACATAGATTGCCTTCTTTATAACCGTTTCTACCCTCTTGGGTGAGGAAACGCTAAGCCTTGCCACATAGTGACAACCGGAGTCTATGGCTATCTGCCAAAAAGGCACTTTTTCCCACTGCTTGCCCTTTGGTGCCATCTTGAAAACATGCCCTTTCACTGTAAGACCGCTTTCCTGACCTCCCGTGTTTGCATAGACCTCGTTATCGAAGCATATGGTGGTTATCTTTTCCTGCCTGAAGAAGGACTGGAGGGTGCAGTCAAGACCTATATCCACGGTCGCACCGTCGCCGGCAAGAACTACCACATCCTTTACCTTGTCGGGAAACCTCCACTCAAGCACCCTCTTTATACCCGAAGCCACCGCGTTCTGGTTTCCAAAGAGGGAATGGACCGTGTGAAGGGCTATGTGAGGAAAAACCAGGGAAGTGCAACCGGTGGAGTTTATGATGATGGTATCCTCAGGCGCGGGAAGGGATGCCAGTATGTATCTCAAAGCCATGGATTCAGGACATCCCGCACAGAGGGAATGCTCCTCTATAAGCTCCTTGGAGTAGGGAAGGTCCATAACACCTCTCTTTGGGTTGCTCCAGGTTGCCCTGAACTGGAGGTCCCTTATCTCCTGGGGCATAACATCCAGAAGGTCTTCGTTTATCTCGTAAATCTTATAAGACATGTTTCACCTCCTTACCTGTTAGCTTAAGAACTTCTTTGACTATAACCTCTGCAGGCATGGTCATACCACCTGCCACTCTCGGAGCACCTATCACCTCCGCCTCACATACACCGTAGAGATATCTTCTCACTTCACGCTCCAGCCAGCCCACCACATTGAACTCGGGCACGAAGATGTATTTTGCTCCCTTTACCAACTGCCTCAATTCCTCTATGGAAGGGTCTTATGGTCTTTAGCTTTATCACCCTTGCCTTTATGCCTTCATCCTCAAGAAGCCTAACTGCCTCCTTTGCCTGTGCGGCGGCGGTTCCACAGGATACAAAGACCAGCTCAGCGGATGGGTCGCCAAACTCCTCCACAAGACCTCTGAGGTAGTGCTTGGCATAAGGTCTTGACCTTTCAATGGCAGAACGCACCTCCCACTGCCAGCTGGCATGGGTAGCGTAGGATATGTAGTTGGACTTCATCACGAAGGGGTCTCTCAGGAACCTACCGGGGGGAACCTCCGCATCTATGACAGGCATGGGTGCCCTGTAGGGGTTGTAGGGTGGCAGGGCTATGTCATCGGGTGGTAGCATAATGGCTTCTCTTGTGTGTGAAACAAAGAAACCGTCCACCACAGTTACAACAGGCACATGCACATCTGGCTGCTCCGCCACCATAAAGCCTGCCAGTATCATGTCAAAAAGGTCCTGGGCGTTCTCCGCATACCATATCATACAACCCGTATCAAGGAGAAAACTTACCTCTAGGTTATCCGGTTGTATGGAAAGGGGTGAGTTTACGCCCCTTGCCATGAGCACCAGCTGAACGGGTATTCTGGTGCCAGCCCACATGGGGAAGTTTTCAAAGGCTCTGAGAGTTCCAGGTCCTGAGGTGGTGGTTATGGTTCTTGCCCCTGCCATGGCACAACCTGCTATTTCAGACATAACACCAAACTCGGATTCACCCCTGAAGTAAACACCCACATAACCTTCCACCCAGAGCTCGCCTATAAGGTGTGCTGCCTCTGACTGAGGCGTTATAGGATAGGAGACAGAGGCATCCACAGAAGCTCTTTTAACCGCTTCCTTGACTGCCTCTGAGCCTGTCATAAAATGCTTGGTTCTGGGTGCCTCAAAAAGAAGGTAGTCCGGCGAGACTACCCTCTGTCCTGCCCTGTTATATGTAAGGGTTTCGCTGATGGTCTGCATGGTTTACCTCCTCATAAGTTTTGTTTAAATGTATAGAAATAGACTATCGAAAGCATGATTTTAATCACCGAACACCTCCTCCAGGCTTATGCAGAAACCTTCCAGAAGTTTAGAGCATACCTGACCCTTTTCATAACCCCAGGAATGGACCCTGTATTCTGAGTCCTCAAGGCTGAAGACCTCTATTACTTTCTCCTCAGGAAAGA
>JBCNVH010000011.1:0-17463 GCA_039630295.1 Aquificaceae bacterium
GTAAGCAGGAATCCAAACCAGCCCACATACACACACGGCACTACAGTGACACTGACAGCAAGTGCCGGTGCTAACTCAGTGTTTGCAGGATGGGGTGGAGCTTGCAGTGGCTGTGGCACTAACACAACCTGCAGTGTAACCATGGATGCGGACAAGACATGCACTGCGACGTTTAATCTCAGTCAAGCCACTGGTGGCGGAACCGGCGGTGGAACAGGTGGTGGAACAGGTGGTGGGGGTGGATGCTCTATGGGTTATGGCGCCAGCCCTCTGAATGCATTGCCGTGGCTCATGCTTCCTGCCTTTATGCTTGCCAGAAGACTCAGAAGAGCTCTATAAGCCAAATCTTTCCCCATCCCTCGCAAGGGGGATGGGTTGTTAAAGAGTATCCTTCAGCATGGAAATCTATCCCATGCCTCAGGTTTAGGACTATGGCAGGTGTTCTTGCCAGTGAGCCCCGTGCCTTACCCTACCTAAAGGCACTTATACCGTTCACTGTCCAGACTTTTCAATCTAAACAGTGAAGGCTTGTTTACGCTGTGTAAGCACATCCTCCACTTAGCACGGCTAAGTAGGACTATCGGATGCACTCACTTACAGCGCTATCGTGGAATAGAATACAACAAAAAACCTAATTTGTCAACAAATTCAATGACTAGTCTACGAGACCTCCGCATTATCAAGAATCCTTTCACATCCACAGGTTCTCTCTTCGGGAAGAAGTCTTAAAAGACCCTTTATCACGTTTACCAAATCCATCTCCTTCTGTTTCATCATGTTTATGACTTCTTCGCTGGTGAGTCTGTAGCCCGCTATGCCTGCGGCTGGGTTAGCCACCACGCAGAGGCCTGCGTAGCACATTGTGAGCTCCAGAGCAAGAACCACCTCCGGATATCCTGTCATACCCACCACATCACCACCCAATCTTTCAATCATTCTTATCTCCGAAGGTGTTTCAAATCTGGGACCTTCCGTGCAGGCATAAACGCCGGCTACATGATGGGGAAGCTTTAGCTCCTTGAGAACCTGAGAGAGCTCTTCTCTCATCTGAGGACAGTAGAGATTGCTCGCATCAACATGAACCACCTTGCCTTCTCTTAGAAGTCTTGCTACCTTATCCTCACCTTCTACCTTTACTGAGAACTTACCTTCATAAAAACTCCTTTCTCTGCCCTTGGTAAGGTCAATAAGGTCATCCACCAGCACAAAATCGCCCGGTTTGAACCTTCTGTTTATGGCACCCACCGCAAAAATGGCAAGCACTCTTTTTACGCCCAGCTCCCTGAAAGCCCAGAGGTTTGCCCTGTAAGGGACAAGATGCGGTGGGTATGCGTGCCCTTCTCCATGTCTTGAGAGGAAAAAGAGCTCTTTGTCTTCAAAACGAGACCTGATTATTTCGGAAGAAGGCTCGCCAAAGGGTGTTTTTATCTTCAATTTTTCAAGGACTTCAAACTCCCCCAGCCTGTAAAGACCACTACCACCAATTACGCCTATCATAGCTCCCTCGAAGGACAAAGGTCATAGAGAGGACATTCATGGTGCTTTGGCTTCTTGGCGGTGCATACATACCTTCCAAGGAGAATAAGAAGATTGGAAAACTTACCCCAGAGCTCCTCAGGGACAGCCTCCATTAAATCCTGCTCTATCTTCTCTGGCTTGTCTTCTTTTGTAAGCCCCAGCCTCTGGCTAACCCTTGCCACGTGCGTGTCCACCGCCACTCCCTCATTTTTACCAAAGGCATTGTACAGTATAATATTTGCACTTTTTCTGCCTATGCCCGGCAGGCTTGTCAGACCTTCCATGCTGTCCGGCACTCTACCCCCAAACTCTTCCATAATCTTCTGACAGGCGGACTTTATAAACCTTGCTTTGTTTCTGTAGTAGTTGACCGAGCTTATGTCTTTTTCAAGCTCTTCAATGGGCACTTTCAGGTAATCCTCACAGCTCCTGTATTTCTTGAATAGATTTTCAGTCAGCTCGTTCACTTTCTTGTCTGTGGTCTGGGCAGAGAGTATTACCGCCACCAGGAGCTCCAAAGGGTTTGAAAAATTGAGCTCAAGCCTGTCTGTAAACCTGCTCTCCAGTCTTTTTATTATCTCCTTAAACTTCTCCATGGGCTCTAGGCTTATAGTATAACATATGAGATGGATAAGGCTTAAAAACTCCAAGATAAGAGTTTACGGAAAGACCGGAAAGCTACTGCCCAAAGGCATGTCGGAAGAGCACACCGCCTTTCTTCATAACTTGCTCACAAACGATATAAAGGCTATGTCAGAGGGAAGCCTGACCTACAACCTGTGGCTAAAGCAGAACGGCTTTCCTGTAGGCGAGTTTTTTGTTTACAAAATAGATGGAGAATACCTGCTTGACACACCCCTGGAAGGGAGCTCTGTTGTTGAAGAGTTTAACAGGCTCAGGCTCTCCATGAGAGTATACTTTGAGCTCTTGGAGATGGAGCATGTTTTTGTCTTCGGTGAGGGAGCAAGGGAGTTTGTGGCTTCTCAGTTTGGAGCTGAACTCAAGGAAGGTGAAGTAAAAAAGTTTGACAATCTCCTGATAGCTCATAATCCTTTTAGACTCAGGCAGGAAGGTTATGACATAATAGGTGGAGAGCTCTCACTCTTGGAAGAGGAAAGAGTTTCAGAGGAAGAGTTTGAAGACCTGAGAATAGAAAGGATGATTCCAAGGCTTGGAAAGGAGCCCGGGAAGGTTTTTCTCCTTTGGAGTCCTGTCTTCTTAAACAGGCAATAAGTCTCACAAAGGGCTGTTATGTGGGTCAGGCAGCCATAGCCAGAGTTCACTACAGAGGAAGGCTTCCAAGACTGCTGGCTCTTTTTGAAGGTCATTCAGTCACGGAAGGGGAAAAGGTCAGGTCAGAAGATAAGGATATAGGGCTTATAACCTCTGTAAGTCCCAAAAGACCTTTAGCCTTGGGCTACATACTGAGAGCCAAAGCAGAAAATCAGAAAGAATTTATCACAGACAGAGGAAACCACATAAGACTGATACAGCTCTGTGAAGACTAAGGTTTAAGCTGTGATATTGCCCACTTGAGAGCGTCTATGACTATATCCATCTGCTCAAAGCTTATAATAAGTGGCATCATGAGAACCATCACGTCACCGAGAGGTCTCAAAAAGACGCCTTTTTCTCTGCACATGTAGGCAACCTTAAAGCCTGTTCTTTCTCCGTAAGGAAACTTTTCGCTTGTGTTTTTGTCCTTTACGAGCTCTATGCCTGCCATGAAGCCGAGCTGTCTTATGTCTCCCACGTGCGGGAGTTCCCAGAATTCTTTCAGTCTCTGCGAAAGATAATCTATCTTGGGCTGTAGTTTTTCCAGAGTTTTTTCTTTCCGGAACACTTCAAGGTTTGCAAGGGCTACCGCGCAGGCAAGGTTGTTTCCCGTGTAGGTGTGTCCGTGGTAAAAGTGCCTGAGCTCTCCAAACTCTCCTAAAAAGGCTTCAAAGACATCGTCAGTAGTAAGAGTTGCCGCAAGCGGCAGATATCCGCCCGTTATTCCTTTACCGAGGCACATAAGGTCAGGGTTTACATTTTCCTGCTCGCAGTAAAACATGCTGCCCGTTCTTCCAAAGCCTGTGGCTACCTCATCCACTATCATCAAAGTGTCGTATTTTCTCGTCAGTTCTCTTACGCCTTTTAGAAAGCCCTTCGGAAAGGGAAGCATGCCCGCAGCACCCTGTATGCCCGCCTCAAGGCTTACCGCAACCACATCATCCCGGCTTTTGAGAATCTCTTCTAACATAAAAAGGAGCTCCTGCTTGCACTCTTCGCACAGCCCCCCGTATATTTCCTTGCAGAAGATGTATGGTGAAGGAAGCTTTATGCTTTCAAAGAGCAGTTCCCTGTAAGTGCCATGAAAGAGCTCTATTCCACCAAGGCTGACGGCGCCGAGAGTGTCTCCATGGTAGGCTTCGGACAGGGTTATAAAAACCCTTCTTTTTTCTCCCCTGTTTTTCCAATACTGGTATGCTATCTTTATGGCAATCTCCACAGCCTCCGCACCATCTTCAGAATAGAAAACCTTTGTAAGACCCTTCGGGGCTATCTCCGTGAGCCTTTTTGCCAAGAGTATAGCCGGCACATTGGAACTTCCGAGGGTAGTAGTATGTGCCACCTTTTGAAGCTGTTCTGTTAGAGCTCTGTTGAGTTCTGGATGGTTGTGTCCGTGCACGTTGCACCAGAGTGAAGATATGGCATCTATGAACTTTCTTCCTTTTATATCGTAGAGATAAACACCTTCTCCCCTTTCAAATATAAGGTTTTCCTCTTTTCTGTATACCTTCATCTGCGTAAAAGGATGCCAGAAGTGTTCTTTGTCCCACTTTTCAAGGAGTTCCGGGTTTAGCATTTTTCCTAAGTATAACACAATCACAGATGTTGCCTTATGTCTTTTACGATGCTTTCTATAACTGAAAAAGGGGATTCACCTTCTCTTACTATAATCCTGTGAGACAGGCACAGAGGTGCCAGCTCCAGAATGTCTTCTGGCACTACAAAGTCTCTTTCTCTGGTGTAAGCCATTGCCTTGGCACAGCTTATCAAATGCATAAGCCCCCTTGTGGAAACACCCAAAAGAATTCTCGGGTCCTGTCTTGTAGCATGAGCTATGCTTACCGCCAGCTGAGCAACTTCAGGAGACACATAAAATCTCTTTATGCTGTCCATCGTGGAAAGAAGGTCCTGAACTTTAATGAAAGTCTTCAGTTTTTCCACCTTTTCCAAAGGATTTTCTCCCATGAGTATCTGAGCTTCTGTATCCCTGTCAGGATATCCAAGGCTCAGTCTCATGCTGAACCTGTCAAGCTGTGACTCGGGCAAGGGATAAGTCCCATACTGCTCTATAGGGTTCTGAGTTGCTATAACAAAAAAAGGCTGTGGGAGCTCGTAGGTAACACCATCAACGGAGACCTTACCTTCCGCCATTGCTTCCAGAAGGGCACTCTGTGTCTTGGGTGTTGCTCTGTTTATCTCGTCCGCGAGCACCAGATTGTTGAATATGGGACCCTTCTTAAAAGCAAAGGCTTTTTTTGACTGGTCGTATATGCTAACTCCCAGAATGTCCGAGGGCAAAAGGTCGCTGGTAAACTGAACTCTGGCAAAGGAAAGACCCAGAACCTTAGCCATTGCAAGTGCGAGGGTGGTTTTGCCCACACCGGGCACATCCTCAAGAAGAAGATGACCCCCAGAAAGCAGGCATACAAGTGAATAATTTATAACCTCATCCTTCCCCCTTACCACTTTTCTTATCTCTGACTTTACCGCTTCCAGATCCATACCCTAAACATTATACCAGTGCTATAATACACAGAGCATGAGAGTAAGAGTTCTCATACTTCCCAAGAAGGGTCTTCTTGACCCGGAAGGTAGAGCTGTAAAGGAAATGCTTTTAGATGAAGGTTTTCCTGTAAAGGAAGTAAAGGTAGGCAAGGTGGTAGAGTTAGAGGTAGAGGAAGGAACGGACATAAAAAAGATAGCGGAGAAATATCTGGTAAACCCTCTGGTTGAGGAGTATGTCATAGAATGAGGTTTGCGGTGTGCGTCTTTCCAGGTTCTAACTGTGATTATGACACTTACTATGTCATAAGAGACCTTCTGGGTCAGGAGGTCAGGTTTGTGGACCACAACGCGCGCAGGCTTGAGGGCTTTGACTGCGTGGTTATCCCCGGAGGTTTTTCTTTTGGTGACTATTTGAGGGCGGGTGTTCTTGCAAGCAGGACACCCCTGGGTGGAGCTCTTCAGGACTTTGCTCAGAAAGGGGGTCTTATTCTCGGCATATGCAACGGTTTTCAGATTCTGACGGAACTGCATCTGCTTCCCGGAGCTCTCTTGAGAAACGAGAACATGAGCTTCCTCTGCATGGACGTTTATCTAAGAGTGGAGAACAACCAGCTACCCTTTACCCGAAGATTTGAAAAGGGTGAGGTCATAAAAATGCCCGTAGCTCACGGAGAAGGAAGGTATTATGTTCCAGAAGAAGAGCTACTTAAGATGGAAGAGAGGGGTCAGATAGTTCTGAGATACTGCGACGAGGAAGGTAAGGTAGACAGAAGCTCAAATCCAAACGGCTCTATTGGCAACATAGCAGGCGTATGCAACGAAGAAGGAAACGTGTTCGGTCTTATGCCACATCCGGAAAGAGCCTGCGAGGACCTTCTGGGCTACAGGGACGGCATATTACTCTGGCACTCTCTTATAGCCTAAGGGCTTTATACTGTCAAACAGTTCATAAAGCACAGGAAGCAGGAAAAGGCTCAGGGGCAGTCCTGAAAAGATACCGCCTATGACCGCAAGGGCAAGGGGCTTTCTCATTTCTGCACCTGCGGTAAGTCCAATAGCCACCGGTGCAAGGGCTGATACGATGGTAAAGGTGGTCATAAGAATAGGTCTTAGCCTTTCTCTTCTTGCCTGAAGTATGGCTTCCCGGGTTGGGATGCCTTCCTTTCTGAGCTGGATTATTCGCTCAATAAAGAGCACCGCATCCCGGACAATTATGCCTACCAGAAGTATGATTCCAAAGTAAGAAGGAACGCTCAAAGATGTGTCCGTCAGAAGCAAAAGACCAAAGGCACCTGCCACAGCCAAAGGAACCATCAAAAGCACGGTAAAGGGGTGTCTGTAGCTCTCAAAGAGGCTTGCAAGAACCATGTAAACCGCCACGAGGGCAAACAAAAGGGCAAAACCAAGACCTTCAAAAGCTCTTCTAAACTCCTTTGCCTGACCTACGGGTTCAAAGGTGTAGCCCGGTGGCAGGTTGCTTCTGAGCCAGTCTTCCACCTCCGCGACGGCTTTTGCCAGAGGCTTCTGAGGAGAAAGATTGGAAAAGAAATTAAAGGAATATTGACGGTTGTAGCGGTTTATAGCCTTGTATCCTGTAGCGGTTTGCACTTCCACGAGCTCTGTAAGTGGGACAAGCTCACCTTTGAAGTTTCTAACGAAAACTTTGTTAAGGTTTTCCACATTCTGGACAAACCCGGGCACAGCCTTTACATAAAGGTCGTAGCTCTCCGCACCAAGCTCGTAAGTGCCTATCTGAAACTTTCCAAAAAGCACGTTCAGCGTTATAGCCACCGACTCCACGCTAACACCCAAATCACCGAGCTTTTCTCTGTTTACCCTTATCTGCACCTGTGGCTCGTTAAGCCTTAGGTCTGTGTCTACGTCCCTGTAGCCCTGCCGGTTTCTAAACTCCGCTGTTAGCCTGCTGGCAATGTTCTGAAGCTCCTCAAGGGATGGTCCTCTTATGGAATACTGCAGGTCTACCTGCCTTCCCGCACCCGGACCTATGATGCTGGGCGGTTCTATGCTTACCCTTACATCTTTGACCTTCCTTAGCTCCTGCCTTAGCATTTCCATAATCTTTGTCTGATGGGGTCTTTTGCCTTCTTTCAGGTATACAAAGCCAACACTGCTGTTCACATCCGGTTCCTGCTACACCCTGACCCATAGCAAGACCAAGCCTGTCCCACATTGGGTTTCTGAGAATAATAGCCTCTATCTCCTTTGCTTCTGCTCTGTGTATTCAAAGGAAGAGCCCACTGGGGTCTCAAACCTCACCAGAAACCTGCCTTCGTCCACCACAGGGAAAAACTCTTTCTTTGTCTTTGCAAAGAGCCAGTAGCCAGCAAAAACACTTACCAAGGAAAGAGCTATAACCACCGGTTTATGGTCCAAAGACCACCTTAAAAGCCTATCAAAGAAAAACTCAAATCTCTCGTAAGCTCTTGTAAAAGGGTTTGTGGGAGCTCTTCCTGATACGAGCCTTGAGACCGCCATGGGTGTAAAGCTGATGGCTACCACATACGAAAGTGCTATAGCTATGGCTAAGGTAAGGGCAAAAGAGCCAAAGAGCTTGCCTACCACACCCTTGAGGAAGATAATAGGCAGGAACACAATAACCAGAGAAGCTGTAGAGGCAAGAAGGGCGAAGATAACCACGCGCGTGCCAACTTCTCCTGCCTTTATAGGCTCAAGACCCTCCTCGTATCTTCTTCTGTATATGCTCTCAAGAACCACTATGGCATCGTCTATGACTATACCCACAGCTACCGCAAGCCCGAGAAGGGTAAAGGTGTTTAAAGAGTTATCAAGTTGAAAGAGGAAAAAGACAGTGCCAAGAAGGGTTATGGGTATGGCAAATATGGGAACAAAGGTAAGTCTGAGGCTTCCGAGGAAGAAGTAAACCACCAGAGCTGTAAGAAGGCTTCCCAGGATAATTTCTTCAATGGCAGCCTTTACGCTGTCCTTGACAAAGATGGAAGAGTCAAAGGTAAAGTCCATCCTCATACCGGGTGGGAGCTGTCTGTTTAGCTCTTCCATCTTCGCCTTTACCGCGTCCACCACCTGAACTGTGTTGGTTTTTGACTGCTTGTAGACCACCAGCACCACCGCCTGCTCGCCGTTAAACCTTGACATACCTCTTTTCTCATCCTCTGTAAACTCCACAAAGCCCACATCCCTCAGCCTTACGCCGTTTCTTATGTAGACACCTTCTAACTCCCGTGCATCCTTTACCTTGCCGTATAGTCTGATGATGTATTCTCTGTTTTTGCCGTATATGGTGCCGGCAGGTGCCTCAAGATGGTTCTTTTCTATGGTTTCTAACACATCCTGAACCGCAAGACCTCTTGAATAAAGCTTCTCCGGGTCAACCCCTACCCAGAGAGCACGTTGTCCCTGAAGCCCCAGGTTCCACCTGACCCACGCCGTTTATCCTTTCAAACTCTCTTTTTATCACCTTGTCTGCCCAGTAGGCAAGGGTCTGGTAGTCTACGGTCTTTGAGTGCAGGAGTGTGACAAAGACAGGTGAAAGGGATGTGTCCACCTTCCTGACCACCGGCGGGTCCACACCCTCTGGAAGCCTTCTGAGAACCCTCTGCACCGCGTCCCTGACTTCCTGAGCTGCCACATCTATATCCTTCTCAAGGGAAAAGGTTATGGTTATCCTTGAAGTGCCGGCAAAGCTAACCGAGGATATGGTCTCTATACCACTTATGGTGGCTATCTGGTCTTCTATCTTTCTGGTTACGTTCACGTCCACCACATAGGCGTTAGCCCCCGGGTAGGTGGTTACTATGCTCACCGTAGGGAAGTCCACATCAGGAAGCCTGTCCAGAGGTATGTTTCTGAGAGAGTAAAAACCTAACAGAATGAAGGCTATCATGAACATCCAGGAGGTGACCGGTCTGTGTATGAAGAACCTGTGCATGAGAGCTATATTATAACCTACCGACCAGTCAGTATGTTATAATGGTTTCTGCCATGAGAAGGTTTGTCCTTCCTATTTTTCTTATAACCCTTCTCCTTTTTTCCTGTCAGAGGCAGGAAAAAGGCATGCCACAAAAACCTCAAGAGAGGAAGGTGGTTGTAAGCCTCTATAAGCTAAGGATGGAGGAAGTGCCCGTAGAATACACCACCAGGGGCTACTTCGAAGGTGAAAGAGATGTAACTCTCAGACCTCTCGTGAGCGGAAGGGTCCTGAGCCTGATGGTGGAGGAAGGGAGCTTCGTAAAATCAGGACAGGCTCTGCTCAGAGTAGACCCTGCGGACTATGAAAACTCGGTAAGGCAGATTGAAGCCCAACTCGCACAGGCAAGGGCAAACTACGAAAACCTCAAGGCAGTGGTGGAGAGAAGAAGGTTTCTCTTTGAAAGAGAACTTATAGCCAGAGAGGAGTATGAGAGCTTTCAGACACAGCTCAGGTCACAGGAAGAATTTATAAAGAGCCTTCAAGCACAGCTGGGCAACGCAAAGCTCAACCTTTCAAGGACAACCCTGACCGCCCCCTTCTCCGGATACATAGCCCAGAGGTTTGTAAACATAGGGGACTACGTAACCCCCCAGACCCAGACCCTCCGTCTAATAACCTTAGACCCTATAAGACTGGTCTTCCAGATACCGCAGGAATACCTGCCCTACGCGAGGGAGGGCTCAAAGGTTCGCGTGAGGGTGGAACCCTTTGGAGACTTTGAGGGTAAGGTCTTTTTCCTCTCTCCCGTTGCAGACCAGAACCGACTTATTACCGTAAAGGCAAGGCTTGACAACCCGAAAGGCCTTCTCAAGCCAGGCATGTATGGGGAGGTAAGCCTTATAAAGGGCGTGGAAAGAGCCTTCGTGGTGCCGGAGCAGGCGGTGGTGCTTCAGGGTAACAGAAGGGTGGTCTGGAGAGTGCAGGAAGGAGTAGCCCAGCCTGTGCCTGTGGAGGTGATAAAGCAGGGACAGGGGTTGGTCTATATAAAGGGTGACCTTAAGGAGGGTGAGGGCATAGCCCTTGAGAACGCCTACATACTCCAGCAGGGTATCAGGGTGGAGGTGAGATGAGGCTGTTGCTCCTTATACTGTTTAACTCCTTCTGGGCTATGGCTCTTACCCTTGAGCAGGCGGTGGAAACCGCGATGAAGAACCACACTTCCATAAGACTTTCCACCCTTGAACTTCAGAAGGCGGAGGAGGGCATACGCAGGGCAAGGGCGGGCATACTTCCTCAGGTTTCTCTCTCTTACAGCTACACCAGACTAAGCGAGGAACTTGCCTTTGGCTCTACCCCCAGAAACAGACACAGCTACAACCTTGAGCTGGAACAGGCGGTGTTCAACAGGGCGGTCTTTGAAGGCATAAAACTGGCAAGAGAGCAGAGAGAACTCCAGGAGCTCCTGCGTCAGGATACTTTGAGGGAGGTGGAGTTTCAGACAAAGGTGCTCTTTTACGCCCTTCTATACAGGAAAGAGGTGATAAAGCTCCTTGAGGAGAACCTAAAATACTGGGAAGAAAACCTCAAACAGACAGAGGGCAGGTTTCAGGCGGGTATGGTGCCAAAGGTGGAGCTCATCAGGGTAAGGGCTCAGCTGGAGAGCGTAAAGGCTCAGCTGGAGGGTGCAAGGGCGGATTACCACAAGGCTCTGGAGGACTTCAGGGCTTTCCTCCGGCTTGAAGAAAAAGCGGAGCCACAGGGTAGCCTTACCTATATACCACCCACAAGCGTGGACATGAAAACCCTTCTTGAGAACAACTCGACCCTGAAGGTAGCAAAGAAGAACCTGGAGGTAGCCCGGAGGGCATTAGGGGTTCAGGAGTTCTGATACTACCCAACGCTGAACTTCTTTCGGAAAACTATCAAGGCAAACACTGCCCGAGTGAGCGGACAGGTGGAGATGGTGGAGGGCTACACCTTCGGTGCAAGGCTCAGCTACAGGATTTTTGATGGCTTTGCCCGCGAGGCGAGCCTTTCACAGGCAAGGATAGAAGTCCTGAAACAGGTGGAGAACTTAAGAGAGACAGAGAACAGGATAAGGGTGGAGTTTTTCAAAACCCTTGAGGACATAAGGTCATTGCAGGTTCAGATAAGAGCTCTCGAGCTCTCTCTGGAGTCCGCAAGGGAAACCCTCAGGCTTTCCACCGAGCGATACCGTTTCGGCGTTGCCACACAGCTCGAAGTGCTGGAAGTGGTCAGCAGTTACAACCAGATACTGCAGAACCATTACCTTACTCTCTTTCAGTATAACACCGCACTGGCAAAGCTGGAAAGGTTGACAAGATGAACGCAAGAGAAAAGATAATCAACACCGCAAAAGAGCTCTTCTCTCAAAAGGGCTACAGCAACACCTCGGTGGATGAAATAGTTAAACAGGCGGGGCTATCAAAGGGTGCCTTTTATTTTTACTTCAGGAGCAAGGACCAGCTGATGGAGGAACTGGTGAACCGCATGGCAGATAAGACAAAGGAAATAATGAAAGAGTGGCTTCGAAAGGGTGTATCCTCGGAGGAGGCTATAAAGGGACACATAAGAGATTTCCTTACCGAGTGTTACGAGGACAGAGAGATAGCTTATGTGTTTTTCTTTGAGCTTATGTGCAGTAAGGAAAGCTTCCGACAGCTCCACTACAGACACATGGAGGACATAAGGGGGCTACTCGGTCAGATGGTGAAAATGGGTTATGAAAGGGGTGAGTTCAGGTGTGGGCGTCCTGAGACCCTCCTTAACCTTATAGTAGGTTACATGAAGCTGGTATACATGGAAAGGCTCCTTCTGGGTAAGGTTAGCCTTCAGGAAGTGTTGAAGGAGGCGGAAGAAGGTCTTGAGCTCATCTTCAGAGGTTTGAGATGCGGTTGATATTCGGTCTACTGCTTAGCCTTTCTCTATCCTTCTCTCTTGGTCTTGAAGAATTGCTCAGGTCTGCGGAGGAGAAAAACCCAAGGCTTCTTGCCCAGAGGCATAGACTGCAATCCGCCCGCCTCAACCTTCGGGCGGAGGAACAGCTATACTACCCCGAGCTCTTCTCAGCTTACCGCCTTAACTGGCAGTCGCAAAAGCAATCTATCACCATACCACCTTTTGGTAGCTTTCCCCCTTTAGAGATGGGGGGTTCGAGGAAAAGTTATGGTAGCTTCCAAATCGGCATTAGACAGGCTCTTTACGATGGGGGGTTAAGGGCTTCAAGGGTAGACATGTCAAGAAGCGGGGTAAGGATACAGGAAGGCGACCTGGAGGAGACCAGGCTGGAGGTCAGGTTGGAGGTTATAAAGGCTTTTCTCTTACTTCTGTCCGCCGGCGAGCTCCTTCAGGTAGTGAGAAAGCAGAAGGAGGCGGTAGAGGCTGACCTTTTGCAGAGAGAAGCCTTCTACAGAGAAGGGCTGGTTGCAGTTACGGACATCCTTCAGGCAAAGGTCAGACTTGCGGAGGTGGAAAAAGACCTCAGAAGGGCGGAGGGTGAATACCTAATAGCTCTGGCAGACCTTTCAAGGCTCACCGGCTTTGAAGAAGAGAGATTGAAGAACCTTACGCCACCCCTGATAGAGCTGAAAAGACCTGAGCTTGAAAGTTTGATAGACAGGGCTCTCAGGAACAGACCCCTCTTAAAAAACCTTGAGGAGAGACTAAGGATAAACACACTTCAGAGGAGGGCGGAGCTCTCTTCCTTCTATCCCAGGCTCTTTTTAGAGGCAGTATACAGCCACTCGGACCAGAACCCTAACCTTACACCAAAGGGCTTTCTCTCCCTTAGCCTTGGCATTAGCCTTAACTTCCAGTCTCTTGCCCCTTACTACAGAGCCCTTGCTCTGGAGGAAGAAAGGAGGGGTTTTGGTGAGGACCTGAGAGAGGCAAAGGAAGGGATAGTCCTAAAAGTGAAGACCGCTTACGAAAGGTTCAGGACCGCAGAGGACAACCTGAGGGTGGCGGAAGCCTCTCTGAAGTTTGCGGAGGAGTTCTACAGGCTCTCTCTGGAGCAATACAGAAACCAGATAATAGGCGGAGCGGACCTGCTTCAGGCGGAGGCAAGCCTTACCCAGGCGAGGAAGGCAAGGGTTCTTGCTTACTACGACCTGCTCAGGGCTTACTTTGAGCTCCTGCGTGAGGTAGGTCAGTTATGAAAAGGCTGGGTGCGGGTATTTTACTGCTTCTGCTTTTGACCTTTGGGTTTTTTTCCTACCGCTGGATAAAACACCGTAGGGACTATGCCATAACCGATGCGGTTTTTATCAGGTCGGAGCGTATGGTAAGCCTGTCCTTTGAGGTAGGTGGAAAGGTGAAAGAAGTATACAGAGATATGGGGGACTATGTAAAGAAGGGTGAACCTCTTGCGAGGATAGAGACGGAGGACTACCGACTGAACCTGGAAGCTCACAAAAGCAAGCTGGCATCTTTAATGGCTCAGAGAGAGGGGCTAAGGCTTCAGATAGAAAGGCTGGAGAAACAGCTGGATTTAAAGGTGGGCATGTCTCAGGATAGTCTTAAGGAGATATCCGCAAGAGAGGAAGCCCTCGCCAAACAGGTGGAGGATATGGCACTTCAGGTAGAGCAGACAAAGAGAGAAAGGGACAGGCTGGAAAACCTCTTCAGAGAGGGGCTTCTACCCAGGCAGAGGCTTGAGCAGGTGGACACTCTATACAGGAGCCAGCTCCTCAAGAAAAAAGCCCTGGAGGAGAGTATGGCAGAGATAAAAAGCCTTTACTCAAGGATGCAAAAGGAGTTAAAAGTCTCGGAGGTGGAGAGGAGAAAAGTTCAGGAAATGAAAGAACAACTACGGGCGGTTGAGGAGGAGATAAAAGCCCTCAGGTCTCAGGTGGAGAAGGCGGAGCTGGACCTGAAGAGGACGGAGCTCCTCTCTCCCGTGACGGGTGTGGTAGCCAAGAGGTTCGTCAGCCCCGGAGATACGGTTCGCCCAGGACAGCCTGCCTTTAGCCTTATAGAAGAGGGTTCTTACTACGCAGAGGCACTTCTGGAAGAGACCAAGCTTCGGGGCATAAGGAAGGGCTCTAAGGCTTACCTCAGGCTCGACGCCTATCCTGAGCTGGTCTTTGAGGGTGTGGTGGAGAAGATAAGCCCTGCCTCCGCAGGCACCTTTGCCCTGGTGCCAAGAGATGTATCCGCAGGGGAGTTTACAAAGGTGGTTCAGAGGATACCGGTAAAGATAAGGGTAGATAGGGGGGAGGTCAGCCTTCTCAGGGTAGGCATGGGGGGAAGGGTGGAGATAAAGAGGGAATGAGAGAGGAAAGACCCTTCCACGAGACCCTTACACAGGTCGAGAGGATACTCCTTACCCTTTCTCTGATGGTAGGTGTCTTTATGGCTATACTGGACACCACCATAGTGGATATAGTGGTGCCAAAGATGATGGCACCTCTTAGCACAGACCTATACGGTGTTCAGTGGGTGATAACCTCCTACATGACCTCCGCAGCCACAGCCATACTCTTGGTGGAATGGTTGGAGAGCAAGGTGGGACTAAAAAGGGTTTTTCTTACGGGGCTTTTTCTCTTTACAACAGCTTCTTTCTTCTGCGGTCAGGCCCAATCTCTTGAGTGGATGATAACCGCAAGGGCTGTGCAGGGCTTTGGCGAGTCCCTCTTAGTGGTAAGCGCAGAGGCTCTTCTTTTCTCTGCCTACGCTCCGGAGAAGAGAGGTCTTGCCATGGGTATATACGGGCTTGGTGTGAGTTTTGCACCAGCCTTAGGACCAACCCTTGGGGGATGGATAACGGAGCATATAGACTGGCGCTGGATTTTCTACATAAACCTTCCTATAGGTCTTCTTAACTTTACCCTTACCCTTTTTTTTCTCAAGGACTACAGACCGGCTCATTCCATAAGGTTAAACTTTCTGTCTTACTTTTTCATCTCCGTGGCTACCGTTAGTCTCCTTATAGTCCTCTCAAGGGGTCAGAAGGATGGCTGGTTTGCCAGCGACCTTATCCTGCACCTGAGCCTTCTTTCCCTCTTTTCCCTGCTCCTTTTCCTGCTTTCTGAGCTGATATCAAAGAACAGGTTGATAGACCCTTCCATTTTCAGTGCTCAGAGTTCCTGATAGCCTTCTGGGTTTACTGCTTTGTGCTGGGCTTTTCCATGTATCAGGTCTTTTACCTTATACCCCTCTACTTTGAAAAGCTGAAGGGCTACACCACCCTTCAGGCAGGTATTGCCATCCTCCCTATGGCGCTCACCATAGGTTTCCTCTCACCGGTGGCTGGTATCCTCTCCGACAAAAGGTCTCCAAAGCTTGCCCTTTATATCGCTACCTTCCTTTACCTTGTGGTTAACTTCCTCCTCCTGCCCAGGATGAACTACTTTACGCCAGGGGATACCGCCATCCTCTATCTGGTAGCCATGGGTGCGGGTATGGGATTTTTCTTTGCACCCATAACCCAGATGGCTCTTAAAAAACTGGGTGAGAAGACCACCCTTGGTGTGAGCCTCATGCATTATATAAGGTTTGTGGGGGGTTCTTTTGGCACTGCTATAGCCACCAACGACCTGCAGAGATTTACCGCAGAAAACCTCCATAGAAGCACGGAGATACAGAATGGCTACTGGGTTGATTTGAAGTTGCAGGAAGTTTCCGGGTGGCTTTCTCTATATACCCATCAGGCAGAGGAAAAGGCAAAGGCTATGTTTTACCAGCTTCAGAACCTCTATGCCCTCTCAGATGCTTTTAGCTCAACCCTTCTTCTGGCAGGGGTTTGGGCTCTTCTCGGAAGCTTGCCAGTGTTCTACCTTCTGCTTAAAGATGGTTTTTTTTATGCAAAAAGAGCCCTCAAAAAGTAAGAAAAAGCCTGCACACTATATCAGCAGTTTTGTATTCTAACGATGTGTAGTGCCAAAGTTTTGCATGGATTGAGCCTGTTTCTACCAACTTTGTCCATTGAACCACTACTAAACCCATGATTGACAAAGTTTCTGTAAAAGTTACAACTGATAGTCAAACCCTCTGTGAGTGTTTGATAATAGCTCGCTAAGCCTTTGCAAAACTTTAGGTAGTGTGTCTGTAGTGCAATGAGGAATTGGAGACTTTGCTGGATAGTTGCATGCTGCCCAGTAAACGTTTAACAAAGCCTTGAAAAGGGTAAAAGGGGGCGGCAGAGCCCCCAAGAATTAGATGCACCCCTTAACCAGTCTTCTAACTACCACGAAGACAAGTGGCAACAGCCAGAGGAGAGCGTTCGTAGAGCTCGCACCAGAACCCATGGAGCATCCACCACCTCCACCACCTTGCTGTGCGGGTGGCTGTTGGGCAGCCTGCTGTTGTGGTGGTGCCACAAGCACCACAGGGTCACCTATCATACCAAATTGAGGGTTAGCGTCAAGGTTTGAGTTATCAGCTACCGTGAAGGTTATGGTGTTTCCGCTTATTTGCACCTGGTTCGTTATATCTATGTATTGACCACCCACCAGTTTGTAAAACCTTGAACCTTGCGGTATGTTGGGGAAGGTTATGGTAACCGTGAGACTGGTCTGACCTTGAGCGAGGTTTGCGGTAAAGGAAATAGCTCCGTGAGGTGTGGTGCCATTTTCTGGCACATTGGTCAGGTTTGTGATTATGCTGAAGCTTTCAAATGTTCCGCCAGTTATTGTGACCGTTATTTGACCACCAGAGGGTGATGTGCCTGTCTCAGTATCTGTGGGTGGCTGTTGAGGTGGTTGCTCTGGTGGTACGACTATAGGACCTCCGCCTCCACCACCATTGACAGTTGTAGCTGTCAGACTGACCAGTTTTGCTGTCGGTAATATTTCCGGAATAACGCATTGGGGCGGGGACGGAGAGGTAAGCACTTGATCACATCCACTCCAGCTGAAGGTAACATCACCTGCTCGCTTGGCGTGAGTTTGACTACTGAACCATGCGGCACACTGCAGGTAGCAGAGCCGTTGGTAAAGCTCAAGGTGCAGGTGCCGGGGTTTGGCACTACGAAGACAGGGCCGGGTGTAACAGTTGCACTCACAGTGGTGGAGCTTGCCGCATTTCCTGTGCGGTTTACCGTAACCTGCTTGGGCTTGTATATTTCAATATCCACGTTCTTGTTTGCAGTTACGCCGCTCAGTGTGCAGGAAGTGCTTGTAGCTGTAGAGCAGTCACCGCCCCACTTTATGGCGTATTTGGCAGGCACGTTGACCGTAATAGTTACACTTGAGTCATGAGTAACATTGCAGCTTGCGGTATCCGAACCAGCCCCT
>JBCNVH010000110.1:0-6263 GCA_039630295.1 Aquificaceae bacterium
ACGAAGGCTACCCAGAAAAGGAGGGGAAGCCACTCCCTCCTGAAAGACCTTATGAGCCTGAAGTAAAGGGGAAGATACCAGAACGTGCCAAGGGCAAGGACTGGCAGGTAATAGTAAAGGATGAGGTCAGTGAGCCTGAGCCTGTCTGTCATAAGGTTCTCGTAGATAAAAAACCTGTAAAAGTATTCGTAGCCGTGCTGGAATAACATGGCTATATACAGGAAAAGCCCACAAGAAGGAAAAGAGCCACCCCCGTAGGCTTCAGAAAGTCGAGCCTTCTTTTCCAGAGAATGTATACGCCCACCGCCAGCACTACGCCAACAGGACCCTTTGTCAAAAAGGCAAAGGAGAGGAGGAGCCATCCAGAGATAAACCAGCCCTTGAGGAAGGCATAAAGCCCACTCAGAGCGAAGAAAGTGTTCAACATCTCCGGCACTACCGCCCTGGCTTCAAGCCAGAGGTGAGGAAAGGTGGCAAGCACCAGAGCGGAGCTGAGAGCTCTCTCTTTTGAAAAGAAGTCTCTTGTCAGAAGGTAAGTGATGCCCGCCAGACCAAGAGCGGACAGCCCCGAGACCAGCCTTGCGGAGAATTCACCCGGACCGAAAAGATAGGAGCTCAGGGCTACCAGCCAGTAGAGCATGGGAGGTTTCTCAAAGCGAGGTTGGCAGTTGTATTGGGGATTTATAAAATCTCCTGTCCTTATCATGTTCTGGACCGCATCCATGTTCCTCCCTTCATCAAGGGAGGTAAAGGACAGAAACCAGTTGCCCAATATAAAAAAGAATAGGGTTAAAAGAAGGTATATACTGCGAGAAAGCATAACAAACCTATAGTCCACCCTGCCACCACATCAAGGGGGAAGTGGACACCCATGTATACCCTGCCGTAGCCTATCAGGAGAGGGTAGAGCAGGAGGAAGGGTTTGAGCCAGAAAGGTGAACCCTGAAGAAAGCAGAGGGCTATGGTGGTAGCCATGGCTGTATCGCCAGAAGGGAAGGACTTTAGCCTTAACCTCTCAAGCACATAGACCCTGTCAAGGACTGCGGAGGGTCTCCTCGCCCTTACGGTATATTTGAGAAACTTGACCACAAGAACCTGAAAAAACATAGCAAGCACATACTTAACAAAAACCTTGTGAGCCATGGTTAGGAGAACAAAGCCAAGAAGAAAACCAAACCAGCCCTTACCGAGAAGGTGAAAATATCTGTAGAAAAGGTCAAGAGCTACATGTCTTTTGTGATTTATAAGGTAAAAAAGCTGATAGTTTAGGCTAAACTTCTCTACATCCATCTGTAGACTATCTTGCCCCTTTGCACCTCCTCAGGCAGGAGAACCACCTTCTGGTCGCTCATAAAGGAGACAAAGCCCTCTATAAGACCCGCAAAGAAGTAAACCACTGGTGAATTCATCAGGTCCCTCACCCACTATGGCGTCGGTGAACACATCCTCCTCTGCCACAATCCTCCCTTCTTCAAACTTTATGGACTGGGCAAAACCCAGATTTTCGAGCACTATGCAGGCTCTCCTCAGGGCTTCTTCCTTCCGGAGGTTCTCCGGAAAGTGCCCTATAAGACTCTCCAGAAGCCTTGGACCTGCCTGCTTTCCTGCATCACGCATAACCGCCTTTGCCCCCTTGTCTCCTATAAGGCTTTTAACCCCTTCCGCCATGTTTACTATGGCTAAAAGCAGTATGTCCGCGTCTACCATCTTTACACCCCCTCCAATTATTCTAACACATAACCTTTTAGCCCACCGATTCGTATATCCTTCCCCTAAAATCTGCACCCAAAGACCTGGCGAGCTCCTCCGTTCTTTTCATGTCCACTCCTTCGTAGTCCACCGCAGTTGCCACCACCCTAAAGCCTTCCTTTACTGCCTCCCTTATAAACTCCAGCACCTTTTCAAAGGCGTCCTTCTGGGCAGGTCTGCATACCCTGTCATAGCTTTCTCTGTCCGGTGCGTTCAGGCTCACGGACCAAACATCCACAAGACCTTTCAGTTCCTTGAGTTTTTCCCTCGGAAGGAAAGTAAACATAAGACCGTTGGTATCTACCCTTACCCTACCGCCCCTTTCCTTTACCCAGCGGGCTATCTCTTTTAGGGCGGAGAACCTGAGGGTTGGCTCACCGTATCCACAGAAGACAACCTCCTCATAATCTTTCGGGTCTCCTATCTCTCTCAGGACTTCTTCCACCGAAGGGTCCCGGGATACCCAGACCCAGTAGCCCTTTACCATGAAGTTTCTCTCTCTTTCCCTCTGACAAAAGGCACAGTGCAGGTTGCACTTGTTGGTGAGGTTTATGTAAAGCTTTTTGTTTATCACATAGGTAATCCTTTCTCTTTTCCCGTTACCTAAAAGGTTGAATATCAGCTTTGCGTTTTCCGAAGTCATCCTGTCCACGTCCTCGGTGGAGGTGTTGGGGATAAGCTGTGCCATGGTCTCCGCCACGTAGCGTATGTAGGGTGGCTTGTTGGGCTTTCCCCTTACAGGCTGGGGCGCAAGGAAGGGCGCATCCGTCTCTAAAAGAAGCCTGTAGGTGGGTGTTCTTTTGACCACCTCTCTCAAGCTCTGGGCGTTTGGGTAAGTGATGATGCCCGAGTAGGATATGTAAAAGCCAAGGTCCACGCAGGCTTTCATAAACTGGTAAGAGCCGGTAAAGCAGTGCATAACGCCCCCCACCTCGTAAGCCTTCTCTTCTTTAAGAACCCTGAGGGTTTCTTCCTCCGCATTTCTTGAATGCACCACTATGGGCAGTCCGAGCTCCCGGGCAAGGGCTACCTGCCTTCTGAAGACTTCCTCCTGGCTTTTCCTGTCCGAGTAGTCCTTATAAAAGTCCAGACCCATCTCTCCAAGAGCCTTTACCTTTGAGTTTTCCTTTGCAAGGGTCTTTAGCCACTCGAAGTCTTCTTCTTTGACCTTGTCCGCCTCGTGGGGATGAAAGCCTATGGCACAGAAGACCTGGGGGTTTTCCTGGCAGAGCTTAAGGGCATTCTTTATGGTCTTTCGGTCGTAGCCTATGGTGATGAGATACTCAAGGCTTTTATCCTGTAGAGTATCCCTAAGGTCCTCGTTCTTCAAAAGGTCCAGGTGGCAGTGAGTGTCTATCATGGATAGAAAAGATACCGGTTCTTTCCCTTTTTTCAAGCTCTGTTTTTTACCTTTACCTTTAGAAAGTGGGTGGCACAGGATATGCAGGGGTCAAAGTTTCTTATCATAGGCTCTGCAAAATCCCTGAGTGTTTCCTCTGTTGGTTCTTCGAATTCCTTTATAAACTCCCACAAAGATAGTTCCATGGCAGGCTGGTTCTGAGAAGTGGGAGGCACGATGTCCGCGCTTAGGATGCGACCCTCCTGGTCAAAGGTGTAGTGATGCCAGAGGATACCTCTGGGCGCCTCTGACACCCCATAGCCTTCAGAAGCTTTTGGCTCTACTTCAACCCTGCTTCTTTCTGGCTTTTTATAGTCCTTTATGACCTCTTTAGCCTTTTCAAGGGCGTGGAGGGTTTCCACCATCCTCACCAGAAGGCTTTTGTAGGGGTTTTTCAAAGGGGGTTCAAGACCAAACCGGAGGGCGACCTCCTTTGCCAGGGGCGAGAGCATCTCAAAGGCGTTGTTAAATCGGGCAAGGGGACCCACAAGATAGACCCTTCCATCCCTCAGGCGCGCATGCTTGGCGGTGGAGTGTGAAACCTCAAACTCTTCAAAGACCTCCTTAAACTCCGAGGGCTTTACCCTCTGACCCTCAAAGTATATGTCTCCCTTCAGTATGGGATACTCCTCCTCCCACAGAGACACAAAGACCACCTTCTTTAGCTCAAATTCTGGAAAGTTAAGCCTCCTCAAGGCTTTTCAAAAGACCATAGGCTTTTCTCAAGGGCAAGCTCCAAGGGCAGAAGTTCGGAGAGGCTCTCTGGCAGGGAGCTAAAACCGCCTGCGGTCAGCGAGACGGGGTGAGAGGTCCTTCCGCCAAGGGTCTGGAGGATAAGACCGCCGCACCTTTTAATCTCCAAGCCTGCCAGCACAAGCTCTCTGTCCACCTTTGCCAGCTCAAGGACCGAGTGGACGCCAAGAAAGTCCGGCAGGTGCAGAAAAAAGACATGGAGGGCATGACTCTGTATCCACTCACCGTAATACATTAGCCTTCTTAGCTTCTGGAGCTCCTGAGGAACTTCCACGCCGAAGGCGTCCTCCACCGCCTGAACTCCGCTTATCTGATAGGCTACAGGGCATATGCCGCATATACGGGCGGTTATGTCCGGTATAACCTGGTAGGGCTTGCCCCTCAGGATGCCCTCGATGAACCTGGGCGGTTCGTATATGGAAAGCCTAATCTCTTTGGGTCTTTTCCCCTCAAGGTAGACCTCAAGGGCACCCTCTCCTTCCACTCTGGTGAGAGCCTCCAGCCTTATCTTCATAGCCACTCCCTCAGTTCCCTATTGTAGCCGTTGAAAGAAAGCCTCAAGAGCTCCCAGGTCTCTTACCAAGCCCGAGCCTTTCATAACCCTCCTGCAGAGCCTCAAGGGCGGGCTTTTCCACAGGACCGTAGCATCCATAACAGCCCCTCCCAAAACTGGGACAAAGGGCACCACAACCTGCCACGGTTATGGGACCAAGGCAGGGTCTTTGGTAGGCTACTACCAGGCAGGTGTTGCCCTTCCTTTTACACTCAAGGCAGAGGGGGTAGGTGGGGAGCTGAGGAGACCTCTGATGCATTACAGCCACCAGCACCTCTTTGAGAGCTCCCTTGTTTATAGGACAGCCCCTTATTTCCAGGTCCACCTTCACAAAGTCCGAAATAGGTCTTGAGTGGGGGTTTGCCTGATAATGCCCTCTGTAAACAGAGGTGTAGACCCTTGAAAAGTCCTCGTAGTTCCTTGCGGACTGAATGCCTCCTGAGACTGCGCAGGCACCTATCGCCACGAGAAATTTTGAACTTCCCCTTATCTTTTTTATCCTCTCCTCTTCCTCGGGTGTAGAAACCGAGCCCTCCACAAAGGCGAGGTCAAACTCGTCCCAGCGGTTAAGGGAGGTAGCCTCAAGGAAATAATCTATGCTAACCATCTCCGAAAGGAGCAGGAGCTCCTCCTCAAGGTCAAAGAAGGCAAGCTGGCAGCCGTCGCAGGAAGAAAACTTAAAAACACCCACCTTCATACCTCTTCCCTCTCAAAGTATTCCCTTATAAGGTCGTATCTGAAGATAGGACCCTCCTTACACACAAAGTAGGGACCTATCATGCAGTGTCCGCAGGTGCCCACCGAACACTTCATGTGTCTTTCTAAGGAGGCGTATAGGTTTTCTGGAGATATGCCCTTTTTTTCAAGCACCTTGGCGCAGGCTTTCACCATGGGGTCAGGTCCGCAGGTGAAAACCACCGTATCCTCCTCCAGCTCCAGCTCCTCTATAAGCTCCGTTATAAGCCCTACCCTGCCCATCCACCCGGGGTGGGGTTTTGAGAGTGTCATGTGAAATTCTGCCTTTGAGGACCATTCGTCGTAAAGGTATCTGTAAAGAAGGCTCTCGTAGTCCTTTGAGCCATAGATGTGGATAAGCCTTTTTATGGGGCTCTTTAGGGCTTCTTCAAAGACCCAGCGGGTGGCTGCAAGCCCAAGACCGCCTGAGATGATAAGAAGGGTTTTCCCGTAAGCCCTCTCGAGCTCCCAGACGTTGCCGTAAGGACCTCGCCAGTAGAGCCTGTCTCCTTCCTTAAGCTGGTCTATATGTCTCGTCACATCCCCCACCGCCCTCACCGTGTGGACTATGTAGTCCTTACCTCTGCTGGCTATGGTAATGGGTGCCTCCCCCATGCCAAAGGCGTAAAGCATATTGTATTGACCCGGCTTGGCATTTTCTTCTGTGGCTATGTGAAAGGTGTAGACGCTCTCACACTCCCTTATGAGCCTCACCACAAGCCCTTCCTTCAGGTTGTAAGGACTGCCACAGACCGGCATCTACTCAACCCCAAGAACTGTCTTTACTTCCTGCCTTATGTCAATACCCACAGGGCACCAGGTTATGCACCTGCCACAGCCTACACAGCCGAAGAGGTCAAACTGGTCCACCCAGTAGGCAAATTTGTGCATGAGCCACTGCCTGTATCGGGAATGAACACTCTGCCTCAGGTTAAACCGGTGGACTGTGGCGAAAGTGGGTGAAAAGCAAGAATCCCAGACCCTCACCCTCTCGCTTTCTTTCAGGCTCAGATGGTTTCTCTCAAGGATGTCAAAGCAGAAGCAGGTAGGACAGGACTGGGTGCAGGAGGTGCA
>JBCNVH010000111.1:0-23389 GCA_039630295.1 Aquificaceae bacterium
CACATATGGGAGGAGGGTTTCATATCCGGAGAGTTGAGGGGTCACATCTACGAGGATGCTTACCTGAAGCTAAAGGAATGGAAGGAAAGGGGCTACAGGCTTTATGTTTACTCTTCCGTTCTGTAAAGGCTCAAGAGCTCTTTTTCGGGCACACGGAATACGGAGACCTCAACTGGCTCTTTGAAGGCTTCTTTGACACCTCTGTAGGGGGCAAGAAAGAGAAAAGTCTGACGAGAGGATAGCAGAGCTTGTAGGGCTTTCACCGGTAGGAGTTCCTTTTTCTGTCGGATAGTGAAGAAGAGCTCAGAGCCGCAGGCTTGCGGGTATGAACACAGCCCTTGTGGCAAGAGAAGGCACGCCCAAAAGAAGCGAGCTCAGAACTATAAGGAACTTCTATGAACTTGAGCCTTTGGAGCTCTTCTCAGAAGAAGGCTCAGGGCATAAAGAACAAAGAGGACTCCACCCACCACCGCAAGGAGGGTGCCCAAGCCCATAAGACCCAGGGAGGCAAGCACCAAGGGGTCATCGGTAAAGCCTGTCCCGTAAGTCTTGCGGGGTGCACCCTTAAGACCTGCAAAAAAGAGACCAAGAACAAAGAGGAGCATACCCAGCCCGTAGAGGTAAACCTGCGGTAGGGTCATAACGCTGAGCTTCTGGGTGTAACCCCTAGATAGGAAGAGATGGTAGGCAACAGCCATGAAGGCAAGAGTCTGACTGGTTATGACACCATGGTAGTGGGCGGGTATACTCAAGTTTGACCGCATGCCTATGTATCCAGCTTCTGGGTTTACCACATAGGAAAGCAGAGAGGGCAACAGTCCTGCGTAGGCTATGAAGACACCAAGGAGGTAAAGTAGCAAGGAGAGAAAAAGGGCTACCGAGTAAAGGTCTTTAAAGTTTAACCTGTAAACTCTGAGTATGTGAAAAAGGTGGAAGAAAATCGGAATTCCAAGACCCAGAGCGTAGCCGAGGTCGGTAAGCCGTCTTGCACCCTCCGATACCGGGTCTCCGTAGATAAGGGGTAGGAGCGTGTATATAAAGCAGAAGGAGAGGAAGAAAAAGCTCAGATACCTGAGCCTTCCCAGCGGGTGCTTTAGTCCCTGTCTTTCAAGCAGGTAATACCAGGCGTAGAGTAACATGGTGCCATTGATGAACTGGTGCACATGACCGGGTGCCCAGTAGAGCCTTTCATAGAAAAGGTAGAGCTCCTCCCTGCTACCCGCCCTGGGAAGGGAGGTCAAAAAGGCGAGGAACATAAGGAGAGAAAGTAAAACACCTAAGGAGGAAAGATGTTCCTTTGGGTCTTCGGAGAAAAAGCCCCTCTCCGCATCCCCAAGGAGAAGGAAGGCACCGAACCAGAAGCCGGAGAAAAAGAGCAAAGCACCGAGCCAGAAAAGGGGATGGTCTATGGTAGGGAGGTAGTTGTTGGAAACACCCCTGCCCATACCTGACAAGGCGACCAGAGCTATGAGAGATACACCAGCCAGAGAGAGGTAAAAGGGGGAGCTCAACTCCCTTCTAAGGGTTAACTGCCACAGGAGAAGGGTAAAGGTAAGGAAAAAGCCCACTATTGCCAGGTCCACATGACCTATCAGGACATGGTAGAAGTAGCCCGGCGGCACCAGTTGATATACCGCAGGTGTTCTGGCGACAGCCGCCACAAGGGCAAAAAAACCACCAAGACCCAGGGATACTATGGAGAGCAAAAGCCATCTTCCGGACATCCTATTTCCTCATATCAAATACCATAATAGAGAAAAGCAGAGTTATGTAGAGCACCGAGTAAAAAAACAGGAAGGCACCGTTTGGCTTCTTTGAGAGGGTAAACTTGAGGGTGAGGAGGAGGTAAAGAAGGCTCAGCAGGAGGGCGGACAGGAAGTATATGTGCCCCGCAATACCATAGAGAGAGGGGAGAAGGCTTATGGGCAGGAGTCCTGCGGTGTATATGAGGGTCTTCAGTTTGGTGTGCTCCACACCCTTTGCCACCGGCAGTGTGGGTATACCTGCGCGCCTGTAATCCTCCGCATACTTTATGGCAAGGACCCAGAAGTGAGGTGGTTGCCAGAGGAACATTATCAGAAATAGAATAAGAGCTTCAAACCCCAATTCTCCCTTTACCGCTGCGTAGCCTATGACCGGCGGTAAAGCACCGGAGACCCCACCTATCTCAGTGGCGAGGGGGCTCTTCCTCTTTAAGGCGAGGGTGTAGACCACCACATAGAAAAGGGAAGCAAAGAGAACAAGAGAAGTTGCAAGAAGGTTTACCCTAAGGACCATGATAAGGGTGGAGAGGAGGATAAGAGAGAGGCTGAAAAGAAAGGCGTTCTTCGGGTTCACGCTACCACTGGGTAGAGGTCTATCCTTCGTCCTTTCCATGAGAGCATCCAGGTCTCTGTCGAAAAACTGGTTAAGACCCGCAGAGCCTGCGGAGGCAAGCCCGGTGCCCAGCAGGGTCCAGAAGATGAGCCAGGAGTCCGGGAAACCCCTCTGGGCAAAATACATGCCCGTAAGAGTAGTGATAAGCACCAGAAGGACTATGCCAGGTTTTGTGAGAATGAGATAATCCCTCAGCACACCGCTGTATACTATAGCTTTATTTACCATGCAGGTTTTACCCTTGGTTCAGGAGTGGATTTCAGCTGAAGGTTGTAGGTGAGCCAGGCAAAGAGAAAAAAGCCCATGGCGGTATCAAGAAAGACCAGAGGGAGGAAAAAGCCGGAGACCACCATGGACACAGCAAAGACAAACTGCAGGTTTATGAAGAGAAAGGCGGTTAGAGTTGTCCTGCTGTAGCTGGAAAGGAGGGCGAGCAGGAAGGCAAGCCAGGTAACATAGGCTATATTCCTGTGGGCGAACTGGAGGGCTACCTGCCAGTTGGTGAGCTCCGGGACAAGTTTACCGTTGCAGAGGGGCCATTCGTGCCCACAGGCTTCCCCAGAACCTGTATAACGCACAAGAACGCCTGTAATCATGGTGGTAACCGCAAAGGCATAAGCCCACCAGGGCACACCACCGGCGCGGTCGTTCCCTGCAAGAAACCGGTAGGTAAGCACCAGCGCACCCAGTATTATCATGGATTCGTAGATGTGGAAAGACTCAAGAAGCATATGAGAAACATACTTAAGGTTTGGTGCCTCCGACCGTATCATCTTCATACCTGTGAGAGCTGCGGAGGCGGTGAATATAAGGGCTACAAGAGAAGCTATTCTGGCAGTCCTGGGAGAAGTCCTATGCCTGAACCATAGAAGAAAAAAGGTAGCAAACACAAAAAGCCCCGCAAGACCGCTCACCGTTCTGTGACCCATCTCCAGCTTTGCGGAGGTATCCTTTGGCAGTTGAAAGTTGCCGTAACAGAGGGGCCAATCCGGGCAGGCAAGCCCCGAGTCCGTGGACCTTACCGCTCCTCCCCATATCATGACGATATAGGTGAAAAGTATGGCAAGTCCAAGAGATAACCTCAACATAGTTCTTAAATTATACCTCAGTGGGTTGTATAAGGAGACCTTTTATGTATTTTATAAGCCCCTCTCTTAGGTCTTCCCTCTGGAGGGCAAACTCCAGCATGGTCTGAAGGTAGCCCATGGGGGTGCCTGTGTCGTAGACCTTCGAGCTTACCTTTATGGCGTAAACCGCCTCCTCCTCAAGAAGAAGTTTTATAGCGTCTGTGAGCTGTATCTCACCCCCCTTGCCGGGTGGTGTTATCTTGAGTTTTTCGAATATCTTGGGTGTAAAGAGATACCTCCCCACTATGGCAAGTCTGGAGGGTGCCTCTTCAGGCTTTGGCTTTTCTACCAGATGGTCTATGATGTATATATCCTTCTCGATGTGTCTACCGTCTATTATGCCATACTTGGAAACTTCCCTCTCCTCAACCTCAAAGACCGCTATAACACTCTTGCCAAACCTCCTGTATACCTCCATCATCTTGTTGAGCACATTGTCCTCATCTCTCAGTATCACATCGCCAAGACAGACTATAAAGGGTTCATAACCCACCGCCGGCTCCGCCACCAGAACCGCATGACCGAGCCCCAGCTGTTCCTTCTGTCTTATGTAAATGGGGTTTATGAGCCTGCTTATTTCCATTATGTTCCTTAGAAGCTCCGTCTTACCGCACTGTTCCAGATGCTTTTCAAGGTCCGTGTTTATGTCAAAATGGTGTTCTATGGGTCTTTTGTGCCTTCCTGTGACAAAGACCACGTTGCCTATACCTGCCTCCAGACACTCCTCCACGATGAACTGAATTACGGGCTTGTCGATTACGGGAAACATCTCCTTTGGCATAGCTTTCGTTGCTGGAAGAAATCTCGTCCCCCAGCCTGCCACGGGTAAAACCGCTTTCCTCACCTCCATGTCTATACCTCCTGCGTAAAGTTATTCTTCTTCGCGTATCTGTCCAATGGTGGGTCATTTAAAGCCCCCCTCTTAGAATATATTCCACCATGAGCTCACAGGCAAAGGGGTTTGCAAAGGTCTTTATCCTTTCAGAAAAAACCTCCTTGTCCTGAGCTATTTTTTCTAAGAAGGTGATAACCTTTTCCACATCCGCCTCCTTTTCTCTAAGGAGTAGCCCACCACCCAGCTCTTCTATTTCCTTTGCGTTGTAAAACTGATGGTCGTAAACTGCGTGGGGAAAGGGTATGAAAAGGGTAGGAACTCCGAAGAGAGAAAGCTCTGTTATTGAACTCGCACCCGCCCTGCTTATGGCTATGTTGCTCGCCCTGTATATTACCTCCATCTGTTGGCTGAAAGGAAAGGTCAACACCCTCATACCCCTTTCTCTGTAGTAGGAGCTTATATCCTCGTAGTCCCTTTCGCCTGTAATGTGTATACCCTGCCATCCCGTTCTGGAGAATACCTCAAGGGCAAGCCTGTTCAAAAAGCTCGCTCCCTGACTGCCACCCATAACCAGAAGTGTAAAACCCTTCTCAAGCCCCAGCTCTTCCCTTGCCCTCTCCACGCTCAGCCCTCTACCTTCCAGTAGCCTTCTCCTCACCGGAAGTCCTACCTTTACCGCCTTCTCCTCCGGAAAGTATGCTCTTGAATTTTCAAAGGTCAGGAATACCCTCTTGGCAAACTTTGAGAGAAGCCGGTTACTCTGGCTGGGGACCGAGTTTTGCTCATGCAGGTAAAGGGACCTTCTTCCAAGTATACAGCCCAAGCCCAGAGGTAGGCTTGCATAACCTCCGAAGACCACACCCACACTTTCACCCCGAAGCTTTTGGAGGATTTCCAGGGAGCTCCTGAGGTTTTTAAGGACTGCAGTGAGCTTTTCTCCTATACCACGACCCATAAAGGGGTGTGAAGAGAGAAAAAGAGCCTCCACAGGTATCTGGGTCCTGAGCCTCTGTTCAATACCCCTCCGAGAACCTATAAAGGCGGTAGGGACACCTTTTTCTAAAAGGCACTCAATGAGGGCGAGAGCTGGGAAGAAGTGACCACCGGTGCCACCGCCAGAAACGAAAACCTTCATCCATAAGGATTATAAGGGTAAGCCCCAGAGGGATGGTTTTATGATACAGAACATGCTTCCTTGCATGGAATGGGTTTTTACTTATCTTTTAAAAAATAAAAACTGGAGGTAGACCATGGACAGAAGAGGTTTCTTAAGCCTTTTCTCGGTCTTTGCTTCTCTTCCCCTTATTAACAAAGTAGCCTCTGCCAGTCCTAAGAAAGTGGAGATGTCTGAGATAAAGAGGGGTGCGGACATAGGTGTGGTCTATCATTGCGACTTTCCTCAGGAGGACAGGTTCAGAACCATGCTCAGGAACATAGGCAACCACCTTTCTGTATACGACTTCAACCCCATGAAGATAAAGGTAGTTGTGGTAGCCCACGGGCCGGGTGTAAAGTTCTTTATGAAAGACCTCTCCGGAAGTCCCTGGGATAAAGAAACTCTGAAGATACAGGAGCTTTACGAAGAGGAGAAATCCCTTTCCACCTATGGTGTGGAATACTACATGTGTAATATAACACTGCAAAGATTAAAACTTGACCCCAGCAAATTCCACGAGTTTGTGAAGATAATTCCCTCCGGTGTGGGTGCCATAGGACATTTACAGGCGGTGGAAAAGTTTGCCTACATAAAAGTTCAATAAACTTTTAAAAACCGAAGGTCATGGGAATGTCCATGTTTACATCCCTGACCTCTTTTATATCCGGAAACCTGTTTTTCAGGGCTCTCTCTATACCCGCCTTAAGGGTGAGCACCGACATGCCGCACCCGGAGCAGGCACCTACCATCCTTACGAGAACGGTGCCATCTTCCTTTATGTCTACCAGTTCCACATCACCACCGTCAAACCTGAGAGCGGGTCTTATTTCGTCAAGCACAGTTTCTACTTCTTCCCAAGTGGGCACAGCCATACCTCTTTCCTCCTTTAAAGTTTAAACTATAAGTTTATGCAGGGAAGAGAAAGGGTCAATGAGAAAAATCATTATGTGGTAATAGGAAAGGTTCTGGATACTTACGGTCTAAAGGGAGAGTTAAAGGTACAGCCCTATTTACAGCCGGAGCACTGGCACCGAATAAAGAGAGTGTTTCTAAAACGAAGGGGTGGTGAGTATGTGCCCTTTAACCTGGCAACCCTCAGGCTTCATGGCAAGGGTCTTTTGCTCCTGCGCTTTGAAGGCTGTGAGAGCCTATCTCAGGCAGAAGGCTACAGAGGAGCAAAGGTTTTCCTGCCAGAGGCTGAGCTTCCAAGGAAAAAGAAAGGAGAGTATTACTACTATGAGCTTGAGGGTCTGGTGGTCTTCACAGAGGGGGGTAAGCGGGTGGGCAAGGTAACGGGACTTGTGGAGCAGAAGCCCTACGACCTTCTTGAGGTGGACGGTGGCAGGTTATATATACCCTTCGTAAGAGCTCTGGTGAAAAGGGTCAGGTTAAAGGAGGGTAAACTGATAGTGGATGAGGTGCTCTCCGAGCTTTAGTGCCTCCTCGCCCAGGTTATAGCCCCAAAGTGGACTTCCATACCCGCCTGAACTATGGCTTCCGAGAGAGAAGGGTGAGAATATAGAGCTCTTGAAAGGAAGTCTACCCCCAGTCCTGCCTTCATAAGATGCATGACCTGATGTAGCAGTTCACCCGCATGGGGTCCTACTATATGACAGCCCAGAAGCCTGCCTTCCTGGTCAACCACAAGCCTTACAAAGCCCTCGTTCTCACCGTCATCCATAGCCTTTGGATTGGAAACGAAGGAAACCACACCCACCCTTACCTCATAGCCTTCCTCCTCCGCCTGTTCCTCGGTAAGACCCACGCTGGCAATCTCGTAGGCGGAGTATATGACCTTTGGGACGAGCCTCTCCTCTCTTTTCATGTCCTTCTCACCCAGCATATGGCTTATGGCTATCTTTGCTTCATACATGGACTTGTGGGCGAGCATGGTTGGAGATGTGATGTCGCCGCAGGCATAGATGTTAGGTATGCTTGTTTGACAGAACTGATTTACCTTGACAAAACCCCTACTGTCCCTCTCCACGCCTGATTCTTCCAAGCCTATGCCCTCCGTGTTAGGCTTTCTTCCAACACCGAGAAGGATAAAGTCTGCTGTCACCTCAGAACCGTCAGAAAGGACAGCCCTTACACCTTCAGGATGGGTGCTCCATTCCCGAAGGGTTGCCTTCAGCCTTATGTCTACACCGAGCCTCTTTAGCTTTCTTGCCAGATATCTGGAGGATTCCTCTGGTATGTCTGGTGAAGGGAGTAACCTGTCTTTTAACTCCACCAGAACAACCTCCGAACCATACATCCTGAAGATGTAGGCAAACTCCACACCAACCGCACCCCCACCCACCACAATAATCCTTCTGGGAAACTCATCCAAGCTCCATATCTGGTCCGTGTCATAGATGTGTTTTCCATCTGGAAACAGGTCTCCAAGGGCTACAGTGGAGGAACCGGTGGCAAGCAGAATATGTTTTGCTCTTAGCTCCGGACCTGAAGGTTCCACCACCACCATATCCTGTCCTTTTAGAATGCCCTTTCCGTAGAAAAGGGGCAGTTTGATATGCTCCGCAAATCTTTTAAAGTTTTCCCTTATAGTTCTTACTACCCTTTCTCTACCCTCCTTTAGTCTTCTCATGTTCAGTTCATAGCCCTTGAGAAGGACGCCGTATTCTCCTAAATTCTGAAACTTATCCAACAGGTAGGCACCCTGCCTCATATACTTGGAGGGTATACAGCCTCTGTTGAGACAGTTACCACCCACGCTCTCCGGGCTCAGCTCCACAAGGGCAACTTTCATGCCCCGCCTGTGGGCATAGAGAGCTCCCTCGTAGCCCCCGCTTCCTGCACCAACTATAACCAGGTCATACATCCCTTTTCTTCCTCCTTTCCCTATATACTTCCTGCCTGCACTGGCGTATAAGGGTTCGGTATTTATAGTAAAGGGAAGGGACTTTGATGGGTAGTCGGTAGTATTTTTCAAGCATGAGCAGAATGTCCTCTGTGGTTGTGTAAGGATGGTTCCTTATAACGCCCTTTATATACTTCACTATACGCGTTTCTTTCATGGTCTGAGATATTTTAAGGGTTCCACCTTTGAAGCTTGATGAGTTTTATCATTGAAGCCCTAAGGGGCTTCTTTTAAGGTAAAGTTTATGACGCAGGAAGAGTGGGACTTTGTAAACCTTCTCATAATAATCGCCCGCTTCCTTCAGGTCTTCGGCTTTTTCCTTGCGGTTCTCATGCTGATAAAGGAGTTCCCCCTTTCCTACACCTTTGGTGTCTTTGCAGTAAACCTTCTTGGTTTTTTTGTGGTCCTTGCGGGGGTTCTGGTAGGTTTTCTCTCCCTTCCGGGTGTAATAATGGCAGATGCTCTGCTAATAGCCCTGAGCCTCTTACTCTTTTTAAGAGCTTACAGGATAAAGAAATACAGGGAACGTTTTCCACCTCCACCTAAACCCTTTACTCGCTGTCCCGTCTGCGGAGCTTACATAAGCCCAAATGCTAGCTACTGCGTCCTCATGGACAGCAAAAGCCTGCTCTACTTTGACAGAAAAGAGCACATGGAAGCCTTCATAAAAAACCCTCAGAACTACAGGATAACTAAAGAGATAAATTACGATGGGGTAAAGAAGGTATGCCTGGACAGAGAAGAGGGGTGGGTAGAGTGGGGGCAGAGCCCCCAGTGCACTACTTGATAAAGTCCTTCAGGGCTTCGTAAGCCCTCATAGCCTTTTCAAACCTTTCGTTTATAACCTCCCAGTTTAGGTTCTGAAGGAAAGCATCTATGTAGGGAGGTCTCTTGTTCTTCTGGTCCACATAATAGGCGTGCTCGTAAGTATCCAGAATTATCAAGGGTATGAGACCCGTGTAGTTGTATACATTGTGGGCGTCAAGACCGTTTATAACCAGTCTTCCGGAGAATATGTCAAGACCGAGAAGGGCCCATCCCCTGAAGGCTATACCCGTTGCCTTTATCTCCTGAACACAGGCATCCCAGGAACCAAAGTCCTCCTCCACCTTCTTCCTCAGGGCTTCCGATGGCTCTCCCTTTGCACCCAGGTGTCCAAAGTATAGCTCGTGGAGGACCACACCCATGTAGTTAAAGGTCTCCTCTACTTTTAGCTCCCTGAACTCAGAGTAGTTCTGGTTTGCCTTACCCCTGTCTGAAAAGCTGGAGTCCGCAAGCTTCTCCTGTATCTCGTTGTATTTGGTCACATAGCCCTTGTAGTGAGCCTCAAAGTGGGGCTCTATCTGCTCGTTAGATATGCCCTTGAGGTTAGAGGGTTTCAGGTGGTCCTTTGGCTGAAGCTTGTGCACTGGCATGACTTACCTCCTTACCGTTTTTATGGGATTATAACCCCACCCGCAGACCCCAAACCATGAGAAAACTCAGTATCCATGTTTGTGCCCATCCATGCCCTTCTTAACGGGGGCGTTCACCTTTATCTCACCGGACTTTTCAAACTTGAGAACAAGTTCCACCGTCTCTCCTTCCTTCAGTGGCTTTTTTAGATTTATGAGCATCACATGAAGACCACCGGGCTTGAGCTCCGTCTTTCCGTTGGCGGGCACTTCGATGGCTTTTACCTTTCTCATCTTACCTTCCATCGTTTCATGGAGCTCGGTTATCTCAGAGGCATTGTTTTTGGCGTCCACCAGCTTATCTGGCTGATTGCCCTTGTTCTCAATTATCATGTAGGCGGCTGACATCTTGGAAGTGGGTGGCACTTCCCTGACCCAGGCATCCTTTACCTCAATCTTAGGCTGGGCAAAGACCGCACCTCCAAAGAGCACTCCGGCTAAGAGTAACTTCTTCATGACACACCTCCTTAAGTTTATTCGTTTTAATTTTAAGGGATTTTTTTGTGAAAATTCAATGAAACCAGCCCGGCGGGAGTCGAACCCGCAACCTTGGGATCCGTAGTCCCACGCTCTGTCCAGTTGAGCTACGGGCCGTTCTGGTTATATTATATGCCATTATGGTAAAAGATACCATAGACCCATTAACTCTCCAGTATGAGTTTGCCAGAAAATATTTCCGTGAGTTTCTCTCCTCCAGAGAGCATCTTACCCCTCACCTGAAACCTTCAAGGACACCCATACTCCTTTTGGACCTTCAGGGTATAAAGAGCAGGTATTTGGAGATAAAGTATCACTTTCCCCAGTTCAGGGTATACTACGCGGTAAAGGCAAATGACCACATGGAAGTGCTCAAGCTTCTGGCGGACCTGGGTTCAGGTTTTGAGGTGGCTTCCTCTGAAGAGCTCAGAAAGGTTATGAGCCTTGGCATAAAGCCGGAGAGGGTCATATCCAGCAACCCAATAAAATCTCTGGAGTTTATAGATTACGCTTACAGGCAGGGTGTAAACCGTTTCGTGGTGGACTCCTTTGCTGAGGTGGACAAACTCTCAAGGGTAGCACCAAGGTCAAGGGTCTATGTGAGGCTTGTGGTTCCAAATGAGGGAAGTGACTGGCCCCTGTCCAAAAAGTTCGGTGTGGATGTGGATACAGCTCTGGATATCCTTCTCTACGCGCAGGACAAGGGGCTTGTCCCCTACGGGCTAACCTTCCATGTGGGCTCTCAGTGCAACAACTTCAGAAACTGGCTCATAGGTATAAAGAGGACCAGCGAACTGTGGCAAAAGGCAAAGCTAAAGGGGCTGAGACTTCAGATGCTCAACCTGGGTGGTGGACTGCCGGTAAAATACACCTACGAGGCTCTCAGGATAGAGGACATAGCCTACTATGTGAGGGGTCTTTTGCAGAAGTTCATGCCCTCCCTACCCCATGAGCTTCAGATAGAGCCTGGTAGGGGTGTGGTGGGAGACCAGGGGCTTATGGTCTGCAGGGTTATAGGAAAGGCTAAGAGAGGGGAGGAAAACTGGCTTTACATAGATACGGGTGTGTTTAATGGGCTTGCGGAAGCACTTGGCGGTATCAGATATCCCTTTTATATGGAAAGAGAGGGGGAGCTAAAGGAATGGACTGTGGGTGGTGTTTCCTGCGACAGCATGGATGTGGTGGCGCGCAAGGTAGCCCTTCCAGAGCCGGAGGTGGGGGATTATCTCTACATACTCTCCACCGGCGCCTACACCACCGTTTATGCGGCCGAGTTTAACGGTTTTTCAAAGCCTGAGGTGCTGGCTATTTAAAAGTGCATCTGAAAGTGCCCATCTCACCCAACTCCACCTCCACCAAAGCCCTCAGTCTTTCTTCAAACCCTTCAAGAAAAGACCCTTCCATGCTTGGCAGGCTCAGGAGCACCAGAGAGTAAGACTCAATAGCTCTAAGCATCTGGTCCTGCTCCCTGGAAGGCAGGATATCTCTGTGTCTGATGTAGAGTATGTCCGAGTTCATGTGGAAGGCGTCTTTCAGACCTTCTTCAAGGGTTTCCACATCCACACCCAGCTCCCTCTGAAGCACCAGAGACTGTCCGTGCTTTAGGAGAAAACTGAGGGGTGATTCCAGTATGGAAATTACCTTGCTGTAGTTATGACAGATGTGCTGAAGAAGGGAATAGACCAAAGTGTTCACAACAGCCTGATTTCTGCCCTGAAACACTATAAGACCGGAGGTATGCAGTCTTACGATTTCCTCCATCCGGTTTATGCTATCCTTGTCAGGGCATATTTTGCCAAGGGGTGGTATGTTGTAGGGTGTCCGTAGTATGTGCACTACATAACTGCCCCTCTGGGTTAGGTAATTTACCCCAAACCTCCCCACATCCTTGACGCCAAAAGAAAACCTACCCTCCCTACCTATAGGTCCCGCGGCAAAGGGTGTGTGACTTCTGAGGGAAACGAGGGTATCCCTTATATCCTCAGGTGTAAGTATGGTGTCAGAAACCTTTAGAAGTTTGTTTCCTCTCTTTTCGGTGATGAAGGCACCCGGCGCCAGATATATCTCTGCAATCTCTTCAATTGAGCTCAGGTAATTAACTATGTAGGGCATGTAGTTCATCTTCCGTCACCTCTTTGATTATTCTCATAACCTTCTCCCGCTTATGGTTTATATTTTAACCTCCAAAAGGAGGACACAATGGCAGTAAAGGATGTGATGGAAGCTCTTAGAGATGTGGTTATAGATAATTCAAGGCTTTCGGAGCTCGTAAAGGATATAAAGCTAATAGGCAGGACCCTTGAGATACTCTACAGGCTTCCCAGAAAGGGCATGGAAGAATACCTGGTGGACAGGACAAGGGAAGCTCTGGAAAGGGTGCCAGATGTGGAAGATGTTAGGGTAAGGTTTGTGGAAGAGGCACCAGCCCAGCCGGTAATGGGTGCTCCTGCCTTTACAAGAAGAAGGGTGGCGGGCATAAAGCACCTCATAGCGGTGGGTAGCGGTAAGGGTGGTGTGGGTAAGTCCACTGTATCTGCTAACCTTGCCCTTGCCCTTTCAAAGCTTGGCTACAGAGTAGGTCTTCTGGATGCGGACATATACGGACCCAGTATACCCACCCTGATGGGTGTTAAGGGTGAGAGGGTGCATGTGGACCAGAACAACAGGATAATCCCTCTTGAAAGGCATGGAATAGGGCTACTTTCCATAGGTTTTCTGCTCCCCTCGGAGGACACGCCCGTCATATGGCGTGGTCCCATGCTCATGAAAGCCCTTACCCAGTTTCTCTTTGATGTAAACTGGGGTGAGCTTGACTATCTTGTGCTTGACCTGCCACCCGGCACGGGAGATGTGCAGCTTACCCTTGCCCAGAACGTCCATATGTCCGGTGCTGTGGTTGTTACCACGCCTCAGGATGTAGCTCTGGCGGATGTGAAGAAGGCTGTTGCCATGTTCAAAGAGGTTCAGATACCTGTGCTGGGTGTTATAGAGAACATGGCTTATTTCCTCTGCCCCGACAGCGGTAAGAAATACTATATCTTTGGAAAGGGTAGGGTGGCAGAGTTTGCAACCGCTTACGGTCTTAAAATACTTGGCTCCATACCCCTTGACCCGGAGATTTCTGAGACCTCGGACCTGGGAAATCCAGTGGTGGTGAGCCATCCCGACTCGGACACTGCAAGAGCCTTTATAAGCATAGCAAAGCTCATAAGCGATATGACAGAAAGGAGGTAAAAAGATGTTTTTAAAGAAGGCAGGCAAAAGGGTAGTTTATCTGGACCACATAGCCACTACGCCTACCGCTCAGGAAGTTATCGAGGCTATGCTCCCCTACTTCAGGGAGCACTTCGGCAACCCCACATCCCTCCACAGCTTTGGACAGACCGCCAAAAAGGCTATAAATGAAGCTCGCGAAAAGCTGTCACAACTCATAAGGGCAAACTCTCCGGAGGAAATCATCTTCACCTCGGGCGGTATAGAAGCCAACAACCTTGCGATAAAGGGTATAGCGGAGGCTTACGAAAAAAAGGGTAAACACATAGTAACCACAGAGATAGAACACCACTCCATACTTCATCCTTTGAAGAGCCTGGAAAGAAAGGGATGGGAGGTCACATACCTTAAGCCTGACAGGAATGGTCTTATAGACCCCGCACAGCTCTCGGAGGCGGTAAGATCGGACACGGTGCTGGTAAGCATAGGTCATTCCAACAGAGAGATAGGCACCATACAGAACATAAAAGAGCTGGTCAGGTCTGCAAAGGAAAAAAACCCCAGGGTTCTGTTCCATACGGATGCCTGTCCCACCCTGGGGCATTATCCCGTGGACCTTAGAGAATGGGGTGTGGATGCGGCCTCCTTTACCGCACATCTGATGTATGGTCCCAAGGGTGTGGGAGCTCTTTGGACCAGAAAGGGTGTGAAGTTAAGACCTCTTATAGAGGGTGGCACGCAGGAGAGGGGCGTAAGGGCTGGAACGGAGAACGTGCCGGGTATAGTGGGCTTCGGTGCCGCCTGCGAGCTTGCCATGAAGGAGCTCTCTGACAGGATGGAAAGGCTATCCCGATACAGAGACAGGCTCAGAGCAGGACTTGAGGAAAGGCTTGATATGATAGAGTTCACCGGACACCCCATCCAGAGGCTTCCTCACCACCTTTCTCTCATAGTCCATCTTATAGAAGGAGAAGCTATGCTCCTGAGGCTTGACCTCATGGGTATAGAAACCGCCTCTGGCTCCGCCTGTGTCTCATTGGCTCTCAAGCAATCTCACGTGCTCTTTGCGGTAGGTGTTCCTAAGGAGGTGGCAAACGGCTCCATAGTCTTTAGCTTTGGAAGGGACAACAGCGAGGAGGATGTGGAATACGTTCTGGAAGAGTTTCCGAAAACCGTCAAGCTTCTCAGAGAGCTCTCACCCTTTAACCCGGAGAACTGGGAGCAGTATGTGAAGGGTAAAAAATGAAAATTCTGGTCCATATATGCTGCGCACCCGACGCGGTATACTTTCTCAAAAGACTTAGAGAGGATTACCCTCAGTCCGAGCTGGTGGGCTTCTTTTACGACCCCAACATACACCCCTACGGGGAATACAGGCTTAGGTTTCTGGAAACCCGGAGGATATGCGGAGAGCTCGGCATAGAACTTTATGAGGGTGAATACGACCTTGAGGGTTGGTTGGTGGCGGTGAAGGGCTACGAGGAGGAGCCGGAGAGGGGCAAAAGATGCGAGCTTTGTTTCGACTACAGGCTCCTGAGAAGTGTGGAGTTTGCAAAGGAAGTGGGTGCCACCCATCTGACCACAACTCTGCTGATGAGCCCAAAGAAGGAATTTCTCATGCTAAAGGAGAGCGGTGAAAGGGTCTGTAAGGGTTCTGGGCTTGAGTTTTTAGCCTTAGACTACCGAAAGGGTGGTGGCACGCAGGAGATGTTCAGGCTCTCTAAGGAGCTGGAGATATACCACCAGGATTACTGTGGTTGTATATACGGACTTTTCAAGCAGAAAAGGGGTGAGGTATATTGGGACCTTCTGTCCTTTACCGGTAGAAGACCGGGAAGCAGGGAAGAGCTCCTCTTTCTGAAGGAAGTGAGGCTCTTTGCGGAGCAGGAGCTCAGACTTTCCTGCAAAGAGTGGGAGTTTGGCTTCCTTAACTGGAAACTGCTGAGCGGTAAGCTGGAGGTGGGCGGTGAGATTATCCCTTCCTTTGTAAGACCCTATTCACCTTCCATAAAGGGTGTCCTCAAGGCAGACCCTCTGGAAAGGGTGGGCGATACCATCTACTACAGCAAAGGTGGTTTAAGGGTTGTGCTTAGAGAAAGTTTAAAGGATGAGCCCCTTGAACTTTTTGATGGTATCTGCGAGCCTACCTTTCTTGTCCCCGCGGAGTATGAGGAGCTACTCCTGAAAAACAGGGTGGTGGCAACCCTTCAGACAAGCACAGGTCCCGATAAGTCTCTCCTGCTTCTTGTAGGCAGTCAGTCTGCGGAGGAGGTGAAGTTCATCCCTGCGGACACCCTTCAGGACGGCAGGGGTATAAGCCTCTCCCAGGCAAAGGATATATTGCGGAGAGAGCACAAGGACATTTTAAAGGGTTATAGAGCCTATCTTTTTGCGGGTGCGAGCAGTCTTGGAAACCCTGGCATAAGATACTTTGAGAAAAGAACGGGCAGGAAGGTCAGCCCTCTTCTATGTAGTCAAACCTTTTAGCCTCAAGCCAGAGCTCCTCCATCTCCTGAAGGCTCATATCCTTAAGGTTTCTGCCAAGCTCCCTGGCTTTCTTCTCCATGTATCGGAACCTGCTTTCAAAGCGGCTGTTTGCCCTTTGAAGACAAAACTCCGCTTCAAGACCAAGAAGTCTTCCCAGTTCCACCACTGCGGTGAGCAGGTCACCGAGCTCGTGTTCCAACTCTCTCCTGTTGCCGGAGTTGAGGGCTTCTCTGAACTCTTCCACTTCTTCCATGAGCTTCTCAAGAGCCTGCTCCGGTCTTTCGAAGTCAAAACCCACGAGGCTCGCCCTGTCCTGCAGTTTCCGGGACCTCATCAGCGCCGGCAAGCTCCTTGGAATACCATCGAGCAGGCTCTCTCTTTCTTCCAGCTTCCTTTTCTCCCAGTTCTGGAGCACTTCCTCAGGAGGCTCACAACCAAAAACATGGGGATGCCTTTCCACCAGCTTTCTGTTGAGCGCGCCTATCACATTCCATATGTCAAAAGAACCCCTCTCCTTTGCTATCTGAGCGTGGAAGACCACCTGCAAGAGCAGGTCTCCCAGCTCCTCCTTTAACCTCTGGTCTTCTTTTGTATCTATGGCATCAAGAAGTTCGTAAGCTTCTTCCAGAAGATACTTCTTCAGGCTCTCGTGGGTCTGGCTTCTGTCCCAGGGACACTTTGAGCGGAGCTCCTCCATGGTCTTCAGTAACTGGAGGAAAAGTTCCATAGCTTATATTATAACTATGGTAAGAGAAGCTCTCAAACTCCTGTTTCTGATAGTTTCCTACAACTTTATACTCCACTACCTATCCCTTTTTTTCTCCCTATCCTTTTTCCCTCATGATTTGGAAGGTCTTCTTATGGTCATGTCTCTTAACTCTGCCCTTTACCTTGCCTGGCTTTTTGGATACAGAGAGAGAACGGTGATATGGCTTGCTTATGTATACCTCTTTCAGGTTATGGGACTTTCCCTCTTTAGAGAGGACTACCATACCATAACCAAGTTCCTGCCCTCCCTTCTAATCACCCTTTTCCTCATATGGCTTTTTGAGTCTCCTGTCGAGAGAAGAACCAAAAAGCTTGAGGAGGAGAGAAAAAAACTTGAGGAGGAGCTTTCCAAAAATCACAGCGAGATAAGTGGACTTCTGGAGCGGATGAACCTTTTAAGACAGCTAACCCAGAGGCTCAATATAGAGAAGGAGATGATAGAGAGAGAATACAGAAGGCTAAGAGAAGAGGAACTGACAGAAAAGGAAAGGTTGGAAAAGGAAAGGGCGGAGCTCATGGAGAAGCTTGAGGAAAACCAGAAGAGGTTAAAGGAATACTCGGAAAGGCTGGAAAGGCTTACTCGCATAAACAGGGAACTCTTTGAGATGCTCGACACACTTCAGGAAAGAGAACCGAAGGGCGAAAAAGATGAGCTTTCAAGACTAAGACAGGAGAGGAAGAGGCTTTCTAAGGAGCTCATCCAGCTTCAGGAGCTTATGGAGGAGTTTTCAAGGGAGAGGGAGGAGCTCGAGCGGGACTACGAAAACCTCAGGCAGACCCTTGAAAAAGAGAGAAGAGAAAAGGAAACTCTCAAGCTGGAAGTGGAGAACCTGAGGGTGCAATGGGAGGGCAAAAAGGAGGTTTACAGAGAGATGTTTGAAAGCCTTCTGGAAAACTTGGAGCTGGAAGAGCGGGTGGTTCGAGAGTTTTTGCATCTGAACAGGGAAGCAAGAAGAGAATTCCTGAGAGAGCTCTTCCTTCTGAACATGAAGGGACACGAGGAAAGGTTTGAGACGATGAAGGGCTACAGAAATGTGTTCAAACTCAAGCCCATGGGTGGAAGGATATACTTTACCTTTGGAGAAAAAAGGCGCTGGAAGGTGATAGGTATCCTCTGGGGAGAAGAGGACAAGCTCAAGGAACGTTACACCAGGGAGCTTTTGGTAAAATATAAAGACTAAAGATATGCAAAGGAGGTAATGATGAAAACTCTTAAAGAGACCATGGAAAACCTCTTAACCCTCAAACCGGAGGGTTACATGGTTGTGAGCCTTTATCTAAGGCTCGGAGTGGAGGAAAGAACGGACAGAAAGTATCTGAGAACTTTCAAAGAACTGGTTAAAGCCCAGAGGGAAATACTTAGAGAAAAAGGGGATTGGGGAAAGCGTTATCAGGGGTGTGGAGAAGGATTTTGAGAGGATGGGAAGGTTTTCTATCAGAACCTGAGAACCTTAAGGGCTGCAGGGGTATAGCCCTTTTTCCTGCTCTCCAAAAGGGTTCTTTGAGTTCCTAAAACTGCCTTACACATACAGAAACAGGCTTCTTGTATCCTCCGAACCCCTTATAAGAGAGATAGCTTCTCTGGACGAGGAGCTGGGAAGGGTTGGTCTACTCCTCCTGGACAGAAAGCATGTGAGGTTCTTCCTTCTTGACCTGGAGGGTCTTAGGGAAGTGGTGGACTTTGTAGAACCCTTGGCAACCAGAGCTCACAGGTTTCATTCCGGTGGTAGCATGCTCAAGGGTGCGGAGGGAACCATGAGGTTTTCCATGCCTTCAAGGATAGGTGGGCCTAACCTGGTCCAGCATTCCTTTGGTGAATACAGGTTTCACATGAGGATAAGGGAAGAGAAACACAGGCTTTTTAAGATTGCCTGCGACGCCCTGATGGAAGCCTGGAAAGAAAACAAGTTCGACAAACTGGTGATAGGTTCAGACAGGGAGGATATAAGAGAAATAGAAAACCACCTACATACCTACCTGATGGAAAGGCTCGTGGGATACATAAAGGCAAACCCTTCCTATGTGGATACCGAGGAGCTGAAAGAAAAGGTCTTTAACCTCTTTATGGAAAAGGGTAGAGAAGAAGAGGAAAAACTTTTGAAAGAGCTCGAGGAGCTTGAAGGAAAGGGTCTTGCGGTAAACGGAACCTCGAGGGTGCTCGAACAGCTCCATATGGGAAACGTGCGACTCCTGCTCCTGCCCTTGGACTTTCACAAGCCAGGCTACGTGTGTGAGAGGTCACACTTACCGCTACTCAAGCCCGAGTGTCCCACCGAGGAAAAAGTCTATGAGGTGCCCGATGTGGTGGATGAGGTTCTGGAGTTTGCCCTTGAGGAAAAGGCGAGGGTAAAGACTGTAGTTTCCGGAGAGCTCCAGAGGAAGATAGATGGGCTTGCCTGCTTTATGCGATTTGCTCTATGAACTATGATAGGGTAGTCATATTCATAGATGGTTCCAACCTCTTCCATGCCATAAGGCATATGAACTTGAGAATAGACTACCAGAGGCTCCTTGACTTTTTGAGAGAAGACAGGAAACTCATAAGGGCTTACTTCTACGGTGCGGTGCCTCAGGAGAAGGACCTGAAGAAAAACAGCCCCGAGTGGGAGAGCTACTTAAGACAGCGAAGGTTTCTGGAAGAGCTCGCCCTTCAGGGTATAAAGGTAAAACTGGCAAGGCTTCGGAGGCTCCCTTCTGGTGAATACATAGAGAAGGAAGTGGACATTATGCTCGCCACGGATATGCTCAGCATGGCATACATGAACGTCTTTGACACTGCGGTGCTTGTGAGCGGTGACAGCGACTTCTCCTACACGGTGGAGGAAGTTCAGAGGATTGGCAAAAGGGTGGAAAACGCCACCTTCAAAAGGACGAGCTCTTACCATCTGCGCAAAATTTGCGACCGCTTCCTTCTGTTGGATGACTATATGGACAGGTTTACGGTGGAAGAAAGGATGGAAGTTACGCAGGAGATTAGCTTCTGGGAAAGGATAAGGAGGATATGGAAAAGGTAGTCTTTTTAAGGACCAGCCATAGCGGATGTCCGAAAGGTCCGAGCTGTTTAGAAGGGGAGGAAAGCCCCACCGTTATAACGGTGGGCAACTTTGACGGCGTGCATCTGGGTCACAGGCTTCTCCTTAAGAAGGTAAGGGAGATGGGAGAGAAAAAGGGGCTGAAAAGTCTGGTTCTTTCCTTCTATCCTCATCCCCTCAGGGTCCTCAGCCCTGCCCAGTCACCCTGCGAACTTACAAGCCTTCAGGAAAGAGCTGAGCTTATACTGGAGGAAGGCATCCAGAGGGTGGTGTTTATAAAGTTTGACAGAAAGTTTGCCCGAATGGATGCGGAGGAGTTCGTAAGGGAGGTCCTCTATGAGAGGCTTCGATGCAAGCATCTGGTAGTAGGTCAGGACTGGAGGTTTGGCTACAGAAGGGAGGGAGAGATAGAGCTGGCAAGGGAGATGGGTAAGGAGCTGGGTTTTGAGGTGGAGGAAACCCAGCCCTTCAGAGTAGGGGGGCATGTGGTCAGTAGCACCCTCATAAGAAGGCTACTTCATCTTGGACGGCTTGAAGAGGCTTCTCTTTACCTGGGTAGGAACTACTGGATAGAGAGAAAGGTGGTGGGTGGTGCCAGAAGGGGTTTCTCTCTTGGTTTTCCCACTGCCAACCTTGAAAACACGGAAAATCTCTGTCTTAAGGAAGGCGTGTATGCGGTAAAGGTAGAGGGAAAGCTCCCAGGTGTTGCCAACTATGGCAGGAGACCCACCTTTGGAGGAAGAGATAGGGTTCTTGAGGTGCACTTAATTGACTTTAAAGGAGAACTCAGAGGAAAGCGTATAAGGGTGGAGTTCCTGAAGTTTATAAGAGAGGAGAGGAGGTTCTCCAGCCCCGAGGAGCTTGCAAGGCAGATAGAGAAAGATGTATCAGCGGTTAGAGAGCTCTTCCGTCAGGTATCCGGCGTATAGAACCTTACCTTCTTCAGAAAGACCAAAGGACCTTTCCATTCTATCTCTGAGCCCCTTCTTGTTCTCAAGAAAGTCTTTTAGCGTCTTTGGTTCACCATGAGCTTTCAGCATGTATTCCTTAACCTCACCGTTGTCAAAGTGTATCCTTACGGGAAGACAGTAAAACTTCGCATCCTCACCCTCGTGACATCTATGTATATCACCGATCACCTCTATGCTCACACTTCTGGCGATTAACTTCATGAGTATATATTTTAACCTATACCCAGCTCTCTTAACTTTCTCCATAGGGTGGTGCGATGCATTCCCAGCATCCTCGCCGCGAGACTTCTGTTACCACCTGCCTGCTCAAGCACCTCCCTTATCCTTCTCTTTTCATCTTCCTGAGATAAAAGGTCCTTTTCTGGCTCTATCTGAAGGTCCTCGGGCTTTATGAGGCTTCCCATGCAGGTAATAACCGCTCGCTCTACGATGTTTTCTAACTCGCGCACATTACCCGGAAAGGAATGGGATAGCAAAAGTTTCATGGCTTCCGAAGAAACACCCCTTATCTTCTTGGCGTATTTTCTTGAGTATTTTCCCAGAAAGTGGTTTACTAAAGAGGGTATGTCTTCTCTTCTTTCTCTTAGAGGCGGTAAATGGAGCCTCACCACACCTATACGGTAATACAGGTCTTCCCTGAACTGCCCCTTTTTCATTAACTCCTTAAGGTTTCTGTTGGTGGAGGCTATTATGCGAAGGTCCGCCCTTCTCGTCCTAACATCTCCAAGCCTCTCGAACTCCTTTTCCTGCACTAAATGGAGTATCTTTGCCTGAAGGTGCAGGGGCATGTCACCTATCTCATCAAGAAATAGGGTGCCACCTTCCGCAAGCTCCACCTTTCCCGGTTTGTCCCTAACCGCCCCTGTGAAGGCACCTTTTACATAACCAAAGAGCTCCGCCTCCAACAGTGTTTCAGGTATGGCGGCACAGTTCACCTTCACAAAAGGTCCGCTCCTTCTGGGTGACAGGTAGTGAATGTATTTGGCGAGCAGGCTTTTGCCCGTGCCCGTTTCTCCCTCAAGGAGTATGTTTACATCGTACTCCGCTACCGCCTTTACAGTATCAAGCAACTTTTTAAACTCCGGGCTCTTGGTGACTATTGTCTCCTCTTCACCCAGCTCACAGAGAGCTATCTGGTTAACCACATAGAGAGAGACCACGTAGCCAAAGCCGGAAGCCATAGGCGATACAAGAAGGGAAGCTTTCTGCCTTCCGCAGGGCGTTTCTATGTAAATGTCCGCCCTTTCCCCCTCCGGAGGGAGCTCTTCCAGAGAAAGGTTTATTAGTTCTCTTATGCCTTTGCCCGTTAGCTCGCTTTCTTCCTCTCTGCAGAGCATTCTTTTTGCTATGTGGTTGTGTTCCAGAACTCTACCCTCCGGGTCAAGCACTAGGATGGCTTCCACGATGGAGTTGAGAATAGTCTCCTTGTAGGTCCTCTGACGTTCCGCCTCAAGGATACAGTGCACCACGTTGCTTACATCCTTGAAAACCTCGAGCACTCCCAGAAAGCTACCTTCTTCGTAAAGGGGTGACATACTCCAACAGACATGCCTCTCATTTAAGGTTTCCACGTCGTAGACTTGAACTCCCTCACCTTCCTCCCTCACATATCCAAAGGGGCAGTTGTTGCATATGGAGAAAAGCCCCCTACACTCCCTACCCTCAAGGTCGTATTTATGAAGTAGCTTCTTTGCGGAGGGGTTGGCGTAAACCACGCGAAGTTTTTCATCTATAAGAAGCACACCTTCAAAGAGGGCGTCAAAGTAAGAGAAATCCATGAGGAAATTATAAATCCCAGCTTGTGGGAACCCTTGACATCATCCTCAGGCTCTCCTCAAAGGCGGACATGTATTTCATGGCGGTTATCATTGAACCTTTGAACTTGAGCCTTTTGGTGAGCATGGCTGCACCAGGTCCCATCTCACCGGTTGCCAGCTTCTTCCAGTTTTCCGGGCTTGCCCAGAGCTCAAAATCGTGCTTTTTTGAGTTCGCCTTACCTGCGGATTTTGCCACGCCTTTTTCCACTACCAGCTCCACCGCCTTTTCCTCTTCACCCTCTATGTAATACTTTATAGTGGCGGAGAAGTCCTTAAGATCTGACTTTAACTTTTCGTTTTTGTTCCATTCCTCCATGTAAGCTCTCATCCACTCTTCTGACAGAAATCTATTCATCCTTAACCCCCTTACTTCAGTGACATTATCCATTTTGCTATCTCCTTTGCCTCCGCCTCAGGTATCTTCTGGGGTGGCATGGGCACCGTTCCCCATACGCCCGTGCTACCCTTGAGCGTTTTCTCCGCAAGGTAGTCCAACGCATCAGCCCTGCCTGCATATTTGTTAGCTATGTCCTTATAGGAGGGTCCCACCTTCTTGGTATTTACTTCATGACAGGCTATACAGCCCCTTTGCTTTGCCAGCTGTTCGCTGGCATGTGAAGCGTAGAAAAGAAAACCTATCATTAGAAAAACTTTCCACATAATTAACCTCCGAAAGAAAAAGGGGAAGGCTCGGAACCTTCCCCATACCCTCACTTCCCCGCTTCCTCCCTGAGAGCCTTAAAGACTTCGTTGAAGGAAACCTCCTCGTTGTCTACGAACACACCCACATTACCCATAACACAGACAGAATAT
>JBCNVH010000112.1:0-7692 GCA_039630295.1 Aquificaceae bacterium
TTCTTACCGCAAGCTCCTAAAGAAAAGAGAAAAGCTCAGAAAGAGAGAGAGAGACAACTTCCTGACTGAAAGGGACAGAACCATACTCATCGAATCCTTTGTTGTAGGCAAGTGCTTGAAAAGTTTATAACCAAGGCTATCAACAGAATATTTTAGAACAATCTCTGCAGAGTGGAGAGCACTCTTTTGTAAATTACCGGATATCCTAATCCTTCCTTCAAACACATATCTCAGAGCTCTTGAGGGTTTCTCCACCACTCTCATAAGGTCTTTGTATGCCACTTTTATCTGGTCCTCTGCAGGCTGGGGCTTTTCCGTATAAGTTATACCCTGAGCGCTTATGAGAAAAAAAGCCTTTTGAAAGGTGGGAAGCTCTACCACAAGGAGCAAAGGTGATTGAATGTGCTGAAGAGAGTCGCCATGGGTTTCCTCTATGTGGTGGGCGAGGAGCTTCAGCTCCCTGATATAATCCTCAGTATTCGCTTTCAACGTGGATGAGCCTTTCATCCCTTGACAGCCTCCCTATAATTTCCTCAAGCACCTCAAAGGCTTTTTCCTCCGTGGAGTATATACCAAGAACCGCGGGCAGAAGGGGCTGGCTCATGTAAGCAACCACCTTGTAGACCAGCCTTTTTTTACCTTCTACCTCAATCTTTGCCTCTTCTACCGAAAGAGATATAACGTGCAGAGTGTTAAGATACCTGCCACTTCTTGTCCTAAGGAAGTTCATCCTTCCTCTTTTTTCTCCTCTTCCCTGAGAGCTTTCTTTGCTCCCTCCACTGCACCCTCAACGGAGTATCTGACCACTCTTAGAGCCTTCTCGCCTATCTCCGCGGCAGTCTTGACTATCTCCTTGCTCACATCCATAACCTTGGAAAGGGCTTCCGCAGGCATCTCCTTCAGACCCTTTTCCTCCTCCGCCATGCCCATCTTCTTCTTGAGCTCTTCCAGCTCTGCCTTAATCCTTTCCAGCTCTTGTGCGAGGTCTTTTTTCTCTTCCATGGCTGTTACCTCCTTTTTGGTTTTTGTAATGAATATAAACCCAACAGCAGGGTGGTGCCGTTGTTTATAAGGGTTGAAAGGGAGGGTCCAACAAGACCCAAGGCTGAACCCACAAGACCCACCGTATTGGCAAGGGTATTTAATCTGTAAGAGGTCCTTAACCTCCTCATGGTTTCCTCCGCTATGTCCACCACATCCACCAGATGCCAGAGACTGTCACCTATAACTATGTCCGCCACCTCTATGGCTATGTCCGTCCCGCTCCTTAGGGATATGCCCACATCCGCAGAAGAAAGGGCGGGCGAGTCGTTAACGCCGTCACCCACAAAGGCAACTACCCTACCCCTTTTTTTCAGGTCTTCCACCACTTTCACCTTCTCCGCAGGGAAGACCCTGGCGTAGAATTTTTCTATATGGAGCTCCTTTGCCATGTATCGGGCTATGCCCTCGTTGTCTCCGGTGCAGAGAATAACTTCTTTGCCCCTGCTTTTTAACTCTGCCACCACATCCTTTGCCTCTTCCCTCAGTGGATCTCTGAAGGTTAAAAGACCAACGATTTTTCTTTCTCTTACCAGATAGAGGACGGACTTGGCTTCCGAGTGGAACTTGTCCACAAGCTCCCTCACCTCAGGACTTATCTTTATTCTCTTCCTTTGCATGAAACGGGTGCTCCCGAGCATGAACTTCTTTCCTTCCAGCTCCCCCTCTATACCAAGCCCTATATGATACTGAGAGTTCTCTCTGAGAAGGAGCTCAATACCCTTCTCCTCCGCCAGCTTTACTATAGCCCTTGCCACGGGATGGGTTATCCTCTGCTCGAGAGAGGCTGCGTATCTTAGGGCTTCTTCCTCCGGGACCTCAAGACCGACCACATCTTCCACCTTTGGGTGACCCACGGTAAGTGTGCCCGTCTTGTCCATTACAAAGGTGTCCACCTTTGAAAGCGCCTCCAGTTTGCCACCGCTCTTTATGAGTATGCCATAGGTGGAAGCCTGTGCCACGCTGGAGAGCACTGTGAGGGGTGTGGTAAGGTGTATGCCCGTGTGGTAGTCTATTATAAGGGTTGAAGTGAGCCTGCTGACCTGCCCGCTCAGCCCGTAGGAAAGAAGACCCAGACCCAGTGTAGGCATAACCAGCCTGTTTGCCTTATCCTCCGCAAGCCTCTGTATGTTTATAGGCTCCTTTATGCTCTCCTCCACTATCTTTGCAATCTTTGCCACAACCGTTTCCTCACCTACCTCTTCAACTTTCACGTAGAGCTTTCCGTCCTCAAGGAATGTGCCCGCAAAGACCTTGTCCCCTGGTTTCTTGTGCACTGGGTTTGATTCACCCGTTAAAGAAGCCTGATTGACAAGGGCATCACCTTCTTCCACAATACCGTCCGCCGGTATCTTCTCACCTGCGTAAACCGCAATCCTGTCCCCCTTCTTGAGGTCAAGGGCTTTTATCTTTACCGCCTGCCCATTACCAAGCAGGAGCCAGGCTGTATCTTCCCGATAGGAAAAGAGCTTTTCAATCTTCTCGTAAGCTTTTTTCTCAACCTTATCCGAGAGGTAATCTCCAAGGGCAAGCAAAAAGACCATGGTGTGGGCAGATAAAGGGTTGCCTGTAAGGCTCGCCAGGAGTATGGCGGAAGAGTCAAGAAAGTGCACATCAAACCTTCTTCTTCTGAGAGAGTTTACCGCCTTTTGGAGGATGGGTTTTGAAAGGAGCAGGGTCATGGCAGCCAGAAGGGGGTTAGGAAGGGCACCTCTAAAGAGATAAGGGACAAAACCCAGAGTGCTCAGCATAAACCAGCGAGAAGCTCCCTTATCCTTCTTCTGAAACCCTACCCTTTCCCTGGAAAGGTCTTCAAGGAAGACCTCTCTTGGCGTGCTCTCTATGTGGTTCAGAAAATCTATGAGGTCAAAACTCTGAGGGTCGTACTCAAGGGTGAGCTTTCCCGAGCTGCCAGAGTAGCTAACCCTGCGCACACCCCCAAACCTTGAAAAGTAAGAAAGGAGCGTCTCCTCTGGATGGTGCAGATACTTAAAAAGATAGGAGGTTAACCTTATCCTCCCGGGCGAGAGCCTTTCAACCCTGTAGGTCATTCTCCCTTGCTCTCCTGCTGGAGCTTGAGCTCAAGAGCCTTTACCATAGCTTCGATTTCTCTCTGGGTTTCCTCCAGTCTTCTTTTCTCCTTTGCCCTGTCAAGCAGGTAAAAGGCAAGGACACCAAGCCCAAAGCCAAAGGCAAAACTAAAGGGACCTGAACACACCGCCTTTCCGAGTATGGAAGTTATCTGGTTCATCTTTTACCTCCTCAAAGTTTTTCTTTTATCCTCTGGAGTATTTCCTGCTGTTTCTGGAGCACTTCCAATTTCTTTTCCACCTCCAGCCTGTAGAGGTGTTTTGCCTCCGAGACCACATCCTCCCAGAACTCCTTACCTTCCTCCAGGTTTCCCGTAAGCCACTGCTGGAAGGCTATGACTTCCTTTGTGCTGGAGACCAGAAAGGGTCTTGCGTCTCTCATGAGCCTGCTCAGAACCACAAGCCCTGCAAGGGCACCGAACCCGTAGAGCATCATGTTTGTGGAAATACATCCACCGATGGAGCTGGGAATGTTCAGATTAAACATAACTTACCTCCTTAAAGTTTGTTCTTAAGATAGGGTATTAAAAGTATACTACAGACAGCAAAGGAAATCAAACCCACTTTCCATCCCAGAAGAAGCATACTGAAGCCAAGCTTTACCGCAGGATGCTTCAGGAAAGGCTGTAGGTAAAAGTTGATGTCCTCACTTTCGAGCCTTTGGGGAACCCTTTTCGAGGCGATATTCTCGAGAAGGTAGTGGGCAAAGCTACCCTCCCGGAACTTTATAAGGAGTGTTCTGGTGTTTTCCTTGTATTCCACCCCCTCAACCCCCTCCATCCCGCCCATACCATGCAGGAAAAGGTTCCTCTCTTCTACGCTTGAAAAGTAAAGCCGCGCTTCACCCCTTCTTCGGGACACGTATTCAACCATCTGAAGGAGATTATAAAGGAGATTTGTTAAGATTTGGTTAAGAGCCTTTAAAGGTTTGCGAGCGTTTCTCCAGTCTCATCAGGAGTTGATAGAGGTTCAGTGAAGTGTTTTGCATTTCTTTCACAAGAGCTGGGTCAGGGTTTTTTGTATCTATCTTCTTACCTATTTCGTGAAACTTACAATGAACTTCCTCAATCCGCAGGAGCAACTCCCTGACCGGCGGGGTAAAGCTGTCTATCCTGGGCATCACCTCTCTGTAGAAGGCTTGACCGAAGGCACAGCAGTTTTCCTTCGTATCCCTACAGCACCCCTTGTGGTTGAAGTTTTCCAGCTTTTCTATGGCTCTCTTGAGCCTTTTTAGGTATATCTCATGCTGAGCCAAGTAAAAAGACGCGTCCAGAACATTCATAATCGTAGAATTTTACCATAAGAATGTCAGTTCACCGCAGGGGTAGTTTAAAATGTTCGCATGATACGCATAAGGGTGCCTGCCAGCACCAGCAATTTTGGTTCAGGTTTTGATGCCTTCGGACTTGCTCTTAATCTCTACAACGATTTCTATGTGGAGCCCTCAGAAACTTACCTGGTGGAGGTGGAAGGCGAGGGTGAGAACCTGCCCAGAGACGAGAGCAACCTTTTTTTGAGGGTATACAGAAGGACCTGTCAGTTTGTGGGTCTGGAAGAGAGAACTCTGAGGGTAAGACAGGTTAATCGCGTTCCCACCGCCCGGGGTCTTGGCTCTTCCTCCACCGCCATAGCAGGGGGCATACTTGCCTGTGAAAAGTTACATAAACTTGAGCTAAAACTTGAGGAGAAAATTAAGCTCGCCTTCGAGTTTGAACCCCATCCGGACAACCTTCTTCCTGCCTTTCTTGGCGGTTTTGTGGTGTGCGCCAGCTCTGAAGAGGGTGTGAATTTCCTCAGGCTTAAGTTTCCAGAGGAGCTTAAGGTGGTGGTATGCGTGCCGGAATTTGAGCTTCCCACCGAGAGGGCAAGGGCGGTGGTGAGAAAAGAGCTTTCTCTGAAGGATGCGGTTTACAACCTGCAGAGGTCCGCCCTGCTGGTGGGTGCTTTGCTGTCAAAAAGATTTGAACTCCTTCAGGAGGCTGTGAAGGATAGACTCCATCAGCCTTATAGAGCGGAGCTCGTTCCCGGCTTCTGGCAGGTGGTGGGGGAAGCTTACAGGGCTGGTGCGAAGGCGGTTTTTCTGAGCGGTGCAGGACCTTCCATAGCAAGCCTCTGCCTTGAGGAGCCGGAGGCTGTTGGTTCTGCAATGGTGAAGGCTTTCCAGAGGGCTGGTTTAAGCTCAAGATATATCCTGCTCTCTGCCTCAGAAGAGGGAGCTCTTGTAGAAGATGAAAATTTTGACCCTTGATGTGGGCAACACTTCCATAGATGCCTGCCTCTTTGATGGAAAGCTTGTATACCTGGGTAAATTTCTCGGAGAGCTCCCCTATCTTGAGGCAGATAGGGTGCTGGTCTCCTCTGTAAAGCCCTCCCTTGATGAGCTCATAAGAAAGAGGTATCCAGAAGCCAAGTTTGTTAAACCTGAGGAAGTTCCTATAGAGACCGCCTTTGAGGGTAAGGAAGGGGTTGGTGTGGACAGACTACTCAACCTTTACGGCGCGGTGAGGCTTTACGGAGAGGACCTGGTGGTGGTCAGTGCGGGCACAGCCCTTGTGGTGGACCTGTGCGTAGATGGTGTATTTCAGGGCGGTTTCATAACCCTCGGCATAGGCAGTGGGCTCCAGTGCCTGCATCAAAGGGCTGAGCTTATACCGGAGATAAGACCGAGAAAGCTTAGCTTAGACATAGGCACAAACACGGAGGGAGCTCTTCTGGGAGGCTTTATAAATCAGGCTCTGTTTTTCATAAGAGGCTGCCTGAAAAGCTGGGAAAGAAAATATGGAAAAAAGCTAAAGGTCCTTCTGACGGGTGGGGACGGATGGCTACTTGAGGAACTGGGATTTTATGACCCCCTGCTTCTTCACAGGGCTATGCTCCTTCTCCCAAACCTTTGAATTGTTCTTTTAGAAAAGCACACCGCCTCTTCCTTCGTGCTTACCTTACCCTCCAGCTGAGCCTCCTCCAGATACTTCTTAACCCTGCCCACCTCGGGACCTGGCTTTATACCCAGAATTTCCATAATTTCCCCTCCGTTTAGTAGAGGTTTCAAGGGTATCTTTGAGAGCCGTTCCCTCCTGAAGTCCACAAGGTCCTTTATGGTTTCCAGAAGCTTTCCTATCTCCTCTTCCCCGTCACCGCTTCCGAGAGCATCCGCTATGGCATGCAGGAAAAGGTGAGGCGCTATATCACCGCACTCCTTCCAGAAGTTTGTCCTTCCCCTGTCGGTGAGCTGTCCCCTCCCTAAGGATTCTCGTAAGTAAAAGGGTCTTAGATGCTCCGCTACCATTTTTGCCACAAAGCTGGTGGCTTCCTCCCCCCACCGGTAAGCTCTTCCGTATTGCCTTACCAGCTCCGCACCCAGTTTATCGTGGTTGTAAAAGGTAACCTTTCCATCCCTTATTTCAAAGGTGTGGGGTTTGGCAAGGTCGTGAAAGAGGGCGGAGAGCTTCAGGAGCTCCAGGTCTGAAAACTCGCCGTGAACTTCTCTCTTTCCAAAGCTCTCCAGGAGATCCGCAGGCAGGTATCTATCCCTTTCCTGAATAACCCTCTCCAGAACTTCAAGCACCTTAAACACATGCTCCTCAAGAGGATAGAGGTGATGCTCGCCCTGGTCTTTTATCTCCTTCCAGCGGGCGGTATCCGGGAAAAGGAGCTGAAGAAGTCCATGAAGATAAAGGTCTTTGAGAACCCTATGCCCCTCCGGATGTCTTAGAACTTTAAAGAGCTCAAGAGTTACCCTCTCCGGAGGTGCCTTTTTAAGAAGGTATCCCTTTTTTTTCACAAAATGGTAAAAGTCCTCAGTCAGTGTTAGTCCCTTTTCCACCGCAAGACGAAAGCCTCTGAGCGTTCTCACAGGGTCTTCCTCAAGATTTCTGAGAGAAACGGGCCTGAGAAGCCCTCTCTCTAAGTCCTCCACACCGTGTGTGGGGTCGTATATGAGGGTCTGCTTTGCACCTATGCTGAGCACATCATCTATGCTCACAGCCATGGCGTTGGCGGTAAAGTCTCTTGAGAGCAGGTCCTCCACCAGAGCCTTCTCCAGGTCCCTGCCACCTATTCGGGCGAAGTCAAAACGATACTTGTAAGGGGGTAGTCTAAGAACCACGGTAGCTATAGTGGGTCTCTTTATAAAAAGACCCTTTTTCTCAAACTCAAAGTAAGAGCCACCTATTCTCTCTGCGAGCCCCTTAGCCACACTCACAGGGTCGCAGGTTACAAGAAGGTCCACATCTATGTGAAAGCCCACCGGCTCACCCAGAAGCCTGTCTCTGACCCAACCACCCACAATGAAGCAGTAAGCCTCTCTGGGTAGAACCTTGGCTATGTCGTCAAAGTAGGTCATGTAGAAGTTAAGTCCGTGGGCGGTGTGCTTAACACCCTTTTCAAAGAGAGCTTCCATGGCTTTATAGTATAGAATATAACTTCCAAAGAGCTTGTAGCCGGAAATTGTGGCTCAGTGCGGAGATGTTCTTTCTTTGATAGGGAAGGTCTCACCCAGCTTGATAGCATAGTTGAAAAGTACGGGGAGCTCTCTGCATTAGGTTATGTTTTTCACTATAAT
>JBCNVH010000113.1:0-12210 GCA_039630295.1 Aquificaceae bacterium
TATACCTATGTGCAGTGGTATGTCTGTTTGCTCCGCAAAGAGCTCGTTAGCCCTGATATTCTGAAGAACGTCAGAACCTTTTATGGAAACCTTGAAATTGTAAAAGCCCCATTTTTCAAATTTTTCAGACCATCTTATGGCGCTTTCAAAGAGTGCCTCCGCACTCGGATAGCCGTGCTTTTCAAGAAGGTCCTTTTCCAGAGAGCCAGAGTTCACTCCTATCCTTATGGCAACGCCTTTTATTTTTGCTTCTTGCACTATTTCTCTAACTATCTCTTCCTTTCCTATGTTGCCGGGGTTTATCCTTATGCCGTGAACTCCCTTTTCCATGGACTTGAAAGCGTAAGAAGGTGCAAAGTGGATGTCCGCAATCACTGGCATAGGTGAATTTTTCACGATTTCGGGAAGAGCTTCCACGTCCTCTTCGTGTGGAACCGCCACTCTTATAAGTTCACAGCCAGTTTCATATAGCCTTTTTATCTGCTCAAGAGTAGTCTCAATGTCATGGGTCTTCGTTGAAGTCATGGACTGAACTACAATCGGTGCATCACCACCTACCTTTACCCAGCCTACCTGTATCTGACGGGTTTTTCTTCGTGTTATGGGTGCGAACATGGTTCGGAGCCTCTTTCTTTCTGAATATCCTCCCAAGCAATTTCAAGCATTTCTTGTATTCCTATGTTAAGAAGCTCTTCTTTTTCCACCTTACCAAACTCAATTTCTATAAATTTTTTTGCCAAATCCTGCGCCTTTGATAGCACCTTGTCCGCTTCTCCCTTAAGGCTTGGAGCGTAAGAAAAAGAAAGTTCAATGTTTAGCCTATCCCTGTTAAACTTTTCCCATGTTTCAGTTTCATTATCGCGGTTGAGTTTAAGCTTGTATATACACAAAAGTGCATCTGCTAAATATTCTTTTAGTTCTCTTAGTGTACGTTTTATTCCTAAATCTATTGCGTATTCTATAAACTTAATCGAGAATTCATTATAATCATTTAGGAGTTCTTCAAGATAATCCACGTTGTCTTTAATTAAAATATTTACATATGCCGATAGCCCTGAATCTTGATATGACTCTAAAATTTTTAAAATTTCGTTAAACTTATTGATAGCTATACTTTTAAACTCTTCTAAACTTATTATGGACTCGTCATTATAGCTTATTATTTCTGCAAGTATTTTAAATACTCTCTCTTTCAAATATGCTATCCATTCCTCGTGTGTAGATAAGTATCCTAAATCCCTAACCATTTCCATAAGTAGAAGCTCTGCCTTTTTTTTCTCTACATAAAAAGACTTGGTCTGCTTAGTATTTCCACAATACTGCATATTAATTTCATAAAGCGATGAATTGTATACGTATCTGGTGATTTTTAAAACTAATTCAGTCTTTATTGAACTACTTATTGAGAGCAGGTATTCTTTGATTTGAGAGTGTATGCTCTTATATCTTATTATGTCTTCAGTCTCAAGGTACTTTTTAAGACTGACTAACCATTCATAATAATCCCTTTCATATAATTCCATAAGTTCGCTTATACCCACCACGAATCTCCTTAGGAAAGAATAAGCAAAAAATCAACTCACATTTTATATCAATTGGTATACTCTCAGGGAAGTCGCGTTTTTCTATTTTAATATCTTTACTTAAATCTTTTATAACCAATTTCACAGCTTCTTTCCATACATTTTCTAAGATATTAGTGCCTACCTCTGCATTTATGAGAGACTCAATAAACTCACTTCTTAATTTACCTTGGTTGAGTAATATTTCCATGGCATCCATAGATTCTCTTTGTATAGTTTCCAACCATGAGCCTCCACCTTCAGAATATTTAAGGTAGTGTTTAAGTTTGTATATATGGGCTACTATAACTGCCAATCTACTCACTAGCTTTTTCTTATCTTTTTTGAAAGACATCGGTCTTATTATTATAGTTAAGAAACCTGCATTCATGTTTATGTAGACATCTCCAACATTCTAATGATGGGTCTTTTTGCCTTTTCTATTATATCCTCAGGAAGTATTACCTCGTTTATCTCTTCCTTTAATGTTTGGTAGACCTTTGGTAGAGTTATGCCTTTCATGGTGCAGCAGTAGACACTTCCGCAGTAGTTCATGGATTCGGGGAAAATGTATTCTTTTTCAGGGTTCTTCTTCATAAGTGTATGTTTTAGACCTACTTCCGTTATGACTATAACCCTCTGAGACTCGCAGGTGGTGGCGTAGCTTATTATCTGAGAGGGAGAGCCTACAAAGTCTGCGAGCTCTATGACCTTAGGATGGCACTCGGGGTGGACCGCCACTCTGGCATCCGGGTAGAGCTCTTTTAGCTTTTGCACCTCTCTTGCGGTAAACTCAAAGTGTGGTGGGCAAAAGCCCTGCCATATGACAAACTCTTTGTCTGGCACATGCCTTTTGACCCAGTTTCCTAAAGCCTGGTCCGGTATGAATATGACCTTTTTGCTCTGCAGCTTCTGAACTATTCTGACCGCATTGGCGGAGGTGACGCATATGTCAGAGACCGCTTTTACCTCCGCATTTGTGTTCACGTAGGCAACCACTTCAGCATCCGGATGCCTTTCTTTTAGCTTTATCACGTCTTTTGCAGTTATCATATCAGCCATAGGGCATCCGGATTCGGGGTTTGGATGTAGAACTTTCTTTGTGGGGTTTACTATCTTGGCGGTTTCGCACATAAAACGCACACCGCAGAAGACTATGATGTCCGCATCTGTCTGGGAAGCTCTACGGGAGAGCTCTAAAGAATCACCCACAAAGTCCGCAATGTCCTGAACCTCAGGTCTCTGGTAGTAGTGAGACAGAATAACTGCCTTCTTTTCCTTTGCCAGCCTTCTTACCTCTTGCTGGAGTTCTTTTATTTCATCTTTTGATAGCTCCTGGTCTTTTATAAGTTCTAATTGCACCATGTTTAAAGAATATATGCGGGTTTTTCTATTTGATATATGCTTTTAAGGTGGCTCATGTGCTTGTGCGTATGTTTATGAGAGAGGATGATAGGATAGAGGGTGAGCCTGCCTATAAAAAGGTGGTTGAACTTTTGAGAACAATGGGCATAGGTGGGGCGACGGTGCTCCGTCTATTATGGGCTACGGCACTACCGGCGAGTATCACTATGAGGGTATTGAGGTGCTTTCTTATGCCCTTCCTGTGGTGGTAGAGTTTGCGGAAGAGGAAAGCAGGGCTATGGAAGTGCTCCAGAGCCTGTTGCCAAAAATTAAGGTAGGTCTTATAACCGTGGAGGGTGTAGAACTTTGGTGTTCCTGATAGCGGTAGCGGTCGGGGGTGCGGTGGGCTCTCTTCTCAGGTTTCTCCTGTCAAAGTTCATACAGACCAAGGTGGGCGTTGACTTTCCACTGGGAACACTGCTTGTAAATCTCAGCTCCGCTTTTCTGATAGGCTTTTCCTTTGCCCTGCTTGTGGAGAAGCTGGAAGTCTCACCAAACCTGAGAGCTCTGCTTATTACGGGCTTTCTGGGTGGATACTCCACTTACTCCACTCTCTTTTATGAGGCATACTACATGTTATTAAACGGTGAATGGCTCAAGCTCCTTTTATACCTGCTCCTGAGCAACCTTTTTGGTCTGGTTTTTGTGACTTTATGGGCTCGGGTTTGGTAAGCTACTATAGCTATGGAATTTAGAGAGGCGGTTCTTCTCAGGTTCTTCTGCGGTGAGGATGATAAAAAAGAGGGAAAACCTCTTTACCGGTATGTGGTGGAGCTCTGCAAAGAAAGGGGCATTGCGGGTGCCACTGTCTTTCGTGGCATATTAGGTTATGGCAAGTCTTCCACTCTCCGCAGGGCGGGTGTTCTCAGCCTTTCTTCAGACCTGCCTGTGGTTATAGAGATAGTGGATAGCGAGGAAAAGATACAGAAAATTCTGCCAGAGCTCTCAGCGGTGCTAAAAGGTGGAATAATAACAATGGAAAGGGTAAAGGTCATAAAACCTTGAGTTTATCCTCTAAGAAAGTTTTTCGTATAGAGTTCTTAACTCTTCAAGGCTCTGTCTGTAGCCCACTTTCTCTTCCACCCTTTGCCTGAAAAAGCGGTTTATGTCCTCTCTGTTTTTTATTACTCTGTCCACGGCGGGGTTGCTACCGGGTGTGTAGAGCCCGAGGTTTACCATGTCTTCCATAGACTCATAGCTACTGAGGAGCTCTCTCACATACATGGACATACTCATGTGCTCCTGGCTCACCACCTGGGGCATCAGCCTGCTAAGGCTTCTGACGGGGTCTACCGCAGGAAAAAGCCCTGCGTTTGCTTTTTTCCGGGAGAGTATAATATGTCCGTCCAACATACCCATAAGGGCATCCGCCACGGGGTCAAGACTTATGTCATCACCTTCCACAAGCACATTAAACACACCTGTTATACTGCCTTTCTGGAAGTTTCCGCAGCTCTCCACCACCTTTGAAAGCAGGTAGAAGACAGAGGGTGTGTATCCCTTCATGGTAGGCGGTTCACCTGCGGATAGACCGACCTCTCTCTGAGCCATGGCAAGCCTGGTTATAGAGTCCATGACTAAGAGCACGTCCATGCCCTTTTGAGCTAAAAACCTGGCATGCACCAGCGCACTTACAGCACCCTTTACCTTGAGTATGGGCGTCTGGTCGGAGGTGGTTACCACTATTATGCTCTTCCTTCTACCCTGCTCTCCAAGCACATCTTCCAAAAACTCCCTTACTTCCCTACCCCTTTCACCTATCAGAGCAAGCACCACCGCGTCCGCTTCGCTGTTTCTTACCATCATGCCCATGAGAGTGCTTTTACCTACGCCTGCGCCGGCGAATATGCCTACCTTCTGACCTTTCCCAAGGGTTAGCAGGGCGTTTATGGACCTTATACCGCAGTCAAAGACTTCTCTTATCCTCTCTCTATGAAGAGGGTTTATGTCTTCCAGAAGGATGGCTCTCCTTTCTTTTCCTATGGATGAGCCGTCCGCCAGTCTCCTGCCAAAGGGGTCTATCACCTCACCCAGCAGTTCTGTGCCCACACCGGTGGAAACATGCTCTTTCCTAATCCAAACCCTGTCCCCTGCCTTTACGCCCGATATATGCCCAAAGGGCATTATGATGCACCGGTCTTCGTTAAAGCCTATTATCTCACCTTCTATTGAACCCTCCCTGTGGGGGTAGATTATCACATGGTCTCCTACCGCACCCTCCGTGTTATAAGCTTCCACATAAACACCGCTGGCTCTGTAAACCTTATGATATATCCTGAAGGTTTCCCCCATCCTTCATCTCTCCCCAAATGTCCTGAAGAATGTCCTCATACCGCCTCTCTATCCAGAGCTTTGGTGTTTCCATTAGGAATTCTCCCTCCATAAGTTCCTCCTTAGTCAGCAGGTTGAGGTTAAAATTGTCTCCCAGTTTGTTTTTCAGATTTTCCAGATAAGCTCCTAACTTCTGGAAGTCCGCAGGGCTAAGGTAAAGGTTGACCTGTCCCCTCAGTTCAATGCCCCTTTCAAAAACCTTTGAAAGTGCCCTGATAAGCACCCCTTCCTTTGGTAAGTGGTCCGTCAGAAGAAGTCTCTTTGAGAGCTCGAGAGCGGTTGACACTATATCCTCTCTTAACTTAGCCTTTGTATCCTCAAAAAGCCCTTTCAAACTTATTCCAATAGCTTCTATCGTTCTCTCCTCTCTGTCCCTCTCCGACAGTTCCTTTAACAACCTTTCCCTTTCCTTCAGGAGTTCTTCCTTCTCTTCCTGAAGTTCTTTTTCTCTTAATCTAAGACCCTCCAGCTCCTTTGCGAGGGCTTCCAGCCTTTCCTGATAGTGGAGCTCCACCTCTTTACAATCTGGCTCTCTCTTTATCTCCTGAAGCTTTTCCTCTTTTGGAGCTTCCTCCATATGTTGAGGGTAAAGGGGTTTGAATGTCCCCTTATACATAGGACTCTCCACCAGAAAGGTCTATTATACCCTGGTCCGCCAGGTTCTTTATGACCTGTATGACCTGCTTCTGCGCCTTCTCCACATCCGAAGCCCTCACCGGACCAAGGGCTTCCATGTCCTCTCTCATGATGTCTGCTGCCTTTTTGGACATGTTGGAAAAGAACTTTTCCCTTATGTCCTCTGGTGCACCTTTGAGGGCGATAATCAGTGTGCTTTTGTCCACAGCCTTCAGTATTTCCACGATTGCCCTGTTGTCAAGCTTTCTAATGTCTTCAAAGGTAAACATCTTTTCCCTTATCTTCTCCGAGAGGTAGGGGTCTTCCTCATCCAGTCTTGCCAGTATCCTGTTGGTGGTATCTCTATCAAGCATGTTGAGGAGCTCCGCAGTAAGGGTTATACCTTCCATCTTTTGCATGATGCCGCTTATACCCATACTTCTTATTTCTTCCGCAAGGACCTCTATAAGCTCCCCGAAAAACTCGGGAGATATGTTCTCAAGAGTAGCAAGCCTCTTTACCACCTCCATGGTCACTGTGTCTGGCATAAGCTTGAGTATCTCTGCGGACTTGTTAGGGTTTAGCTGAGAGAGAACCACCGCCACAGTTTGTGGATGCTCGTTTCTGAGAATGTTTGCCAGTATCTTGCTGTCAACCCTCTCAAGCTCCTGAAAGCTCTTTATGAGGTTTGAACTGCTAAGAAACTCGTATATCTTGGCAAACTTGTCAGGTGGAAGAGCCTTTCTGGCAAACTCCAGAAGGGCGTCTATGTCTGGAGATATAAAGGAGGTGGCTTTGTATTCCTCTATAAACTCCCTTGCTATTTCTTCTATGTCCTTAAGGGTTACCCCTTCCAGATTGGTTGCATGCAGGAGTATTTCCTGTATCTCATCGTCGGAGAGTTCTCTCATAACCTCTACAGCTACCTGAGGTGGCATAGCCATGAGGAGTATGGCCGCCTTCTGAGCTTTGCTTAGCTTGCTCTTTACCTCCGGCATGTATAATAATTTAAAACTTTTTGAGATAGGTCATTATAAAATCGGGGGTGGAGCTTATAATTATAGCCATGGTTCCCAGAGTTTACCTGGGCGTTGAGTGGGTGGGTGCGGAGAGGCTTCTTGTAGAATATAAACCCCCGGAGGATTGCGGTGCAGGTCTTACCTTTCTGGGTATAGCAAGGTCTGCACCGGAGGATGGGGATGTGTTAGAGCTACATTACGAAGCCTTCACCGAGATGGCAATAAAGGTTATGGAAGAGATAAGAAAAGAGACCCTTAAAAACTTTCCTGTCAGAGAGGTTTTTATACACCACAGGCTCGGTCTCGTTAGGGTGGGTGAGCCTTCCTTTCTGGTTGTGGTTTTTGGTGGGCACAGAGATGAAACTTTCAGAGCTTGCAGGTATGCGGTGGATGAAGTCAAAAAGAGGGTGCCTATCTGGAAAAAGGAAGTTTTCAGAGATGGAACATCCCGGTGGGTGCAGGGGGCGTGATTAGGGATAGGTTCGGTAGAGAGCTCCGCGACCTGAGGATATCCGTCACCGACAGATGTAACTTTAGATGTAGTTTCTGTATGCCTCAGGGAGAGGAATACCAGTTCTTTAGCCGGGATGAGATACTAAGCTTTGAGGAGATAGAAAGTTTTGTAAGAGCCATAATACCTCTGGGTGTGAAGAAGGTCAGGCTTACGGGCGGTGAGCCCCTTTTAAGGAGAAATCTTGAAAGGCTCATAAGCATGCTCTCCTCCCTTCCCCTTGAAGACTTGAGCCTTACCACCAACGGTTTTCTCCTGAAGGAAAAGGCTGAGCTTCTTAAATCCTCGGGTTTGAAAAGGATTACCGTCAGCCTCCACTCTTTAAAAGACCAGGTTTCTTCAAAGCTTGTAGGCAGAGAGGTAAAGGTTTCCTGGGATTATAGAAGGTATAGAAGAGGCTATGCGCGTGGGTCTTGAGCCTGTCAAGGTTAACGTATGCGTGATAAAGGGTGTTAACGAGGATGAGATAGTGGACATTGCCCGCTTTTTTAAGGACATGGGCGTGGTTGTGCGGTTTATCGAGTTTATGGATGTGGGTAACCTTAACCGCTGGTCTCCCGAAAAGGTTTTCTCCGTAAAGGAAATGCTCCAGCTCCTAAGTGAACACTTTGACCTTGAACCCCTTGAGAGAAGCTACAGGGGGGAGGTGGCAGAGAGATACAGACACAGAGATTGCGGTGTGGAGATAGGTTTTATATCCTCCGTTACTCAACCCTTCTGTGGTGAATGTAACAGGCTAAGGCTTACCGCAGAGGGAAGGCTTCTTACCTGCCTTTTCGCTCAGGATGGTTACGATGTGAAGAGCCTTCTAAGGTCAGGTGCTGGGGAGGAAAGGATAAGAGAGTTCGTAGCCCGGGTGTGGTCCGGGAGAGAGGACAGGTATTCGGAGAGAAGACTGGAATTGTTAAAGGAGGGTATAATACCTAAGAAGGTGGAGATGTTCAAGGTAGGGGGTTGAAGTTGATAGAATACAGAAGGGTGGAGTTTCTGGTAAACCCGATTAAAAACAGGATATGGGCGGTAAGCATGCCGGAGGGTGAACTCCTCAAAGACCTGGTCTCCGTAAAAAGGGCGCGTTTCTGCGTGGAAGCGGGAGAGGAGTTCTGGCTCAATCCCTTCGGCGGTGCCTACCACTGGGTTACGAAAATTTCGGAGCCTTATGAGGAAGAGTTCGTAAGGTTTAAAGAAGAAGCCCAGTGGTATATGTGTATATTTGACCTTGATATCGCCCATTTAGAATACCTTTACTTTTCTCCCCTCTTCCCGGAGAGCTAATCTTTGAAGAGGGAGAGCTCTTTGGAAAGACTGGATAAGAAACTCTACGGAGATTTTAAAAGGTTTATGCTTGAACTATGGGAATACATAAAGGAGGACTGAGGTGTTGAGCAGGGAACTCCTGGAAATACTTGCGTGCCCGAAGTGTAAAGGAGACCTGATATACTATAAAGATAAAAATGTCCTTGTGTGCCCTCATTGTAAGGTTTACTACCCTGTAGAGGAAGATATACCCATACTTCTCATAGATTCTGCAAGACCTCTTGAAGAGCTTGGAGAAGTTCCTCAGGGGGAACAACCCTAACACCTTCTGGTATAACCGCCTCTCCCACGTGGATGTATTCAAAGGGTTTTGAGTAGAGCTCTCTGTAATCTCTGAGCATCCGCCAGTCCGCAAGGCTGTCTCCCACATAGACACCCCCGTCCAGACCGAGGGATTCTACGCACAGGTGAAGGGCGTAGGGATGGGGTTTCCTCAATTCTTTCTCAGGTATGGTGTCCTCATCCACCACAGCTCCAAAGTAGGGGGCAAGTCCATGCCTTTCAAAGAGATATAAAAGGTCCTCTCTTGGTCTGCCAGTGACCACACCGAGGAGATAGCCCCTATCTCTGAGCTTCCGGAAGAAATCTCCGTCAAGGATAAGCCTTTCTCTGTCTCTGAGTGTTTGGTAAAACTGGTTAAAAACCTGCACGAGCTCTTCCATATCCGCCTGCCCACCAAACTCTCTTATAACCTCAAGGGTGGCAAGCCAGTCGTTGTTTATACCCCTTGAGAACTTTATCCTCCGCACTTCTTCCAAAGGCACCTCCCTTTTCAGGAAGTGCTCCGCAGTGTGCTTTATGGCATAGTGGTAAGACTGGCTCACATCCACTATAACGCCATCCACATCAAAGATGACACCCTTTTTCATCCAGCCACCAGCTCGGAGCTGCTTTTGGAGAGGAGAAACTTCATGAACCTTCCTGCAAGGAAGGTGAGCTTTTCATGCTCCGGATAGATGATGTAATACCACCTTACCGCGTTGAAACCTCTTATCCTTAAAGGAACCACCTTCCCTTCCTCTATGTCCTTTTCCAGTATACCCCTTGAGAGGAAGCTACAGCCATAGCCACTTTTTACCATACTAAGTATGGACCTTCCACAGTTAATCTCTATCCTTATGTTAAGTCTCTCAAAAACCAGACCCAGCCTTTCCAGCTCCTCCTTAACAACCTTTCTTGTGCCGGAGCTCACTTCTCTGAATATCAGGTCAACTTCGTAGAGCTCCTCCGGCTCTATCTCCCCTCTTTTTGAGAAGGGATGGGAAGGATGGGTGAAAAAGACCACCTCGTCCATAAACCACTTTATGGAGCTGAACTTTTCGGAGGGCTCTCTTTCTATAACTCCTATGTTTAGAACGCCTGAGGATAAAGCCTCTTCTATGTGCTGGGAGTTGTCCACCAGAACCCTTATGGATATGTTGGGAAGCTGTTGATGAAACTCCACCAGGAGCTCGGGAATCCGGTATTCACTCAGGGTGGTGCTTATACCCAGAAGGAGCGTATCCTTGAAGTCCTTTTTTATCTTTGCCATCTCCTCCATCAGGTTCTCGTAGTTGCTCAGCAGGCTCTTGGCTATCTGATATATCCTCTTACCCTCGTCGGTGAGCACTATCCTTCCACCCTGCCTTTGAAAGAGCTTGGCGCCCACAATCCTTTCAAGGGCTTTTATCTGCTGGGTAACCGCTGGCTGGGTTATGTAGAGTATCTCCGAGGCTTTTGAAAAGCTTCCCAGGTCCGCAACAGCCACGAAGGTCTTTAGCTTGCTAATATCTATCATCAGGTTTAAAATTTTAATATAAAAACTTCTTATGGCAAGGATAAGGTTAACTTATCCTGAAAAGACCCCTCATCAGATTTTCCAGCTGTTCAAGAAGTTTTAAGAGCTCTTCCCTCCGTAGAGTCTTGACCTCCTCAAGCACCCAGTGTTCTCTTCTCATGTGCGTCTCCGAGTAGGGACAGCGGTCCCTCGCCTCGGGTGAAAGGGTTATGAGCACGTCAATACTTTCGTAGGGTATGGCGGAGAGCCCTTTTGGCTGAAGCTCTTCCACCGGATAGTCCTTCTCTTTGAGGAGCTCTTTAACCTCCTCCGGCACCCTATCCGCCGGCTCAACACCTGCGGAGTAAATATCCGGGGAGAGAAGGGCAAGCCTCGACATCTTCCTCGCCACCGCTTCTGCCATGATGCTTCTGACTGCGTTTCGGGTGGATATAAAGGCTATCTTCATGAAGGTTTATTTTAGCACTCCGAGAAGCCCGAGAAGCCCTCTTATAGCCTTACCTCTGTGAGAAATAAGGTCCTTCTCCTCCGGCTTTAGCTCCGCCATACTTCTGGTATAGCCCTCCGGCTGGAAGACAGGGTCGTAGCCAAAACCTCCCTCTCCCCTTGGTTCTTTTAACACCTGTCCGTAGCATTTTCCTTCCGCCCAGAAACCCCCATCACCGACGCATACCACTGCGCAGGCAAAGAAATAGGCTCTCCTGTCCTGCAGACCTTCCATAAGCCTTAAGAGCTTTCTTATGTTTGCCCCATCCTTGGAGCTCTCAAGAGGTTCCACACCACCCCACTCCAGACTGTAGAACCTGCTGGAGTATATACCCGGGTAACCCTCCAGAGCTGGCACCACGAGCCCTGAGTCCTCCCCCAAGGTGGGTATATGAAAAGCTTCGTAGTAAGCCTTAGCCTTCAGATAGGCATTCTCAAAAAAGCTTCCACCCCCTTCCTCCACATCCAGCTCTCTCTCCGGTGTAAGAAGTTCAATACCAGAACCCTCAAAAAGCCTCACCAGCTCTCTTATCTTACCCCTGTTTGTGGTGGCAAGGAGCAGGCGCGATAGCATGTTAAAATTATAAGCATGGAGTTTGAGCCGGTTATAGGTCTTGAGATACATGTGCAGATGGATACCAGAACAAAACTCTTCTGCTCCTGCCCTGTGGAGTTCGGTGCGGAGCCAAACAGGAACACCTGTCCCGTATGCCTTGGACTTCCGGGAAGCCTCCCTGTCCTGAACAGAAAAGCGGTTGAGTTTGCCATAAGGGCGGCTCTTGCCCTCAACTGCAGGATAAACACCCGTTCTATCTTTGCCAGAAAAAACTACTTCTATCCGGACCTGCCGAAGGGCTATCAGATTTCCCAGTATGAGGAACCTCTGGCGGTGGAGGGTTGGCTCGAGGTGGATGGAAAGAGGGTCAGAATAAGGAGGCTACATGTAGAGGAGGACGCGGGCAAAAACCTCCACGAGGGCTCAAGGACCTTTGTGGACCTTAACAGAGCTGGCACACCCCTCATGGAGATAGTGACCGAGCCAGACATAAACTCTCCGCAGATGGCAAGGGAATTTCTTGAAAGGCTCAGGAACATTATGCGGTATGCAGGTGTTTCCCGAGCGGACATGGAAAAGGGACAGCTCCGCTGTGACATAAACCTTTCCATAAGACCGAAAGGTTCAAAGGA
>JBCNVH010000114.1:0-2243 GCA_039630295.1 Aquificaceae bacterium
GACCATATGCCCTATGGGGGAGTAAAGTTTTCAGGCGTTGGGAGGGAAGGACCGAGGTTTGCGGTGGAAGACTACACGGAGATAAAGATGGTTATATTTGACCTGAGCTAAAATATTCCTATGAGTGTAAGGCATCAGGTAAGGGCGTATGTGGAAAGGCTCTTTGAGAGGCTGAAAGAAAGCGCAGGAAAGGGCGAGCTTAACCTTTACTGCATATACTCGCCCGTCTATGTGCAGAGGGAAAACCTGCCTGCAAACCAGATAGATGTAGAGGAGTTTGAGCTTATTGACATGAGGGTCAATCTGGAAGACCCGGAGAGCGTAAAGAAGACCCTTGACAGGATAACCAGGGAGACCTTGGAAAGAGAAGTAAAGGGCTTTTACCTGCTGGGTCTTGTCTGTGAATTGGAAGGTGTCTATATCTTTTCTTCAGAAAACCCCATCATAGAAGAGCTGAAGGGGGAGCTTATAGAGAGGCTTGAAAGACTGAAAGAAGAATGATAAGTCTCATACTCCTGTCCGCAGGGGAAGGGAGAAGATTTGGCAGTAAAAAACAATTTGAGAGGCTTTTCGGCAAGCCTTTATTCATGCACTCTCTGGAAAGGCTCATGGGTTTGTTTGATGAAACTCTTCTGGTTCTACCTCCAGGGGATCTGGACAGGTTTAGCCTGCCCTCAAGTATAAGGAGGGTGGCAGGGGGTAAAGAGAGGCAGGATTCGGTCTTTAACGCGCTCCTTGAGGCTGAGGGTGATGTGGTGGTAATCCATGACTGTGCAAGACCCTTTGCGGGGACGGAGCTCTTCCTAAGGGTTGCACAGCTGGGGGAATACCAGGGAAAGATATGTGCAGTGCCTGTAAGAGATACGGTCAAGAGGGTGGTTCAGGGTATGGTGGTGGAGACGGTGGACAGAAGCGGTCTCTGGCTCTCTCAAACGCCTCAGGCTTTCAACAGGAGGGTTCTCCTCGAATGCCATTTCAGGGCAAGGAGGGACGGCTTTTTCGTAACTGACGATGCCCAGCTTCTTGAAAGCTATGGCTACAGGGTCGGTGTAGTGTTAGGTGAAGTCACCAACCTAAAAATCACCTACCCTGAGGGACCTTCTTCTGGCGGAGAGTATAGGAGGCTCTTAGGATACCCTGAAGTTCCTTAAAACCCTGCTCTTCCATACTCAGGGGTCTGGCTTCCAGCCTTTCTACCATGGCACAGAGCATAAGAGAATTAAGCACAAAAAGAGCGTCGTATTTTTCCAGCTCTCTAAACCTTATGTATTCTTCTCTTATCTCTACTCTTCTGCGGAGGAACTCAAGGGTTGTCCCCCAGAGAAGCCCGGAACTCCTTGCAGGGGTGTATAACCTCGAGCCTTTCAGGAAAAGGAGGTTTGAGGTTGCGGTTTCGCATACATGCTCTTTTTCGTTCAAGATGATACCATCCTGAAAACCCCTGCTAAGGGCTTCTCTTTTTACAAGAAGGTTAAAAAGGTAAGAGGTGGTCTTGTGACCGCATAGAGGGTCTGAGGAATGCCTTCTGTAGGGAGAAAGGCAGAGCTTTACCCTGTGGGGTTGGGGCTTTAGAGCTTTGACAATTACAAGCCTTCCGTAGGCTTGTGGACTGTCGGTAAGATAATCTCCGCCCCTTGACAGGAGAAGGTATTTTACATAAAGTCCATCTCTGCCACGGGTGTATTTTTGGAGCTCTTTTTTAAACTCCTCGTAGGTGGGGTGGGGTATTCCAAAGGTTTCTGCGGAGCTTGAAAGTCTCCGGTAGTGTAAAGATAACTTCTCCTCTGAGGGCTTCCATCTTATGGTCTCAAAAAGACCTTCACCGAAGAGAAGGGTGCGGTTGAACATCATCTTAATCAAAATATAACAAGGATTTTAGGGTCCTTGGAAACTGCTATACCTATGCACCATGCCCTTAAAAATCTTCCTATATCTCCGATATAAAAATTTGATAGAACTTTAAAGGAGGTGTTAGCTATGGCGTTAAGAGTGAACTTTAACTTTGAGGCGGCGGCAACCCACACTGCCATTCTGTCCAATGAGCGAGACATGAACAAGTCTCTACTGAGGCTCTCCACGGGTCTGAGGATACTCAACGCATCGGATGACTCGGCAGGTCTTTTCATCGCAGACCAGCTTATGGTGGTGGGTTCAGGTCTGGAAGAGGGCAACAGGAACATACAGACGGGTCTTTCCGCTCTGAGAATTGCGGAGAGCTCCGCAGGACAGATATTTAACAGGCT
>JBCNVH010000115.1:0-6061 GCA_039630295.1 Aquificaceae bacterium
TCCTCGGGCACCACAAAGTCTCTCTCCCTTGTGTAAGCCATGGCTCTGGCACAGCTAACCAGATGCATGAGACCCCTCGTGGAAACCCCTAAAAGAACCCTGGGGTCCTGTCTTGTAGCCTGGGCTATGCTTACCGCCAGATGGGCAACTTCAGGAGACACATAGAACCTCTTTATGCTATCCATAGCGGAGAGAAGCTCCTGAACCTTAAGCAGAGACTTTAACCTTTCTACCTTCTCCAGGGGGTTTTCTCCTCTCAGTATCTGGGCTTCCGTCTCCCTATCAGGGTAGCCAAGGCTTAGCCTCATGCTAAAGCGGTCAAGCTGTGATTCGGGTAGGGGGTAGGTTCCCTGCTGTTCCACAGGGTTCTGTGTGGCTATAACAAAAAAGGGCTGTGGTAGCTCATAGGTTATACCATCCACAGAAACCTTGCCCTCCGCCATAGCTTCCAGCAGGGCGCTCTGGGTCTTTGGAGTTGCTCTGTTTATCTCATCCGCCAGCACCAGATTGTTGAATACAGGACCCTTCTTAAAAACAAAGGCTTTCTTTGACTGGTCGTAGACGCTTACACCTAATATGTCCGAAGGTAAAAGGTCGCTCGTAAACTGAACCCTTGCAAAGGAAAGACCAAGAACCTTAGCCATCGCAAGGGCTAAGGTGGTCTTCCCCACGCCGGGCACATCTTCAAGAAGAAGGTGACCTCCGGAAAGAAGACATACAAGAGAGTAGTTAACAACTTCCCCCTTTCCCCTTAACACCCTTCCTATCTCTGATTTTACAGCTTCCAAATCCATGACGAAAGATTATACCAGTGCTATAATTGTAAGACCATGCACTTACAGGAAAAAGTAATTGCGGAGAAGGTAAAGGAACTCGTGGAACCTGTGATAAAAAGCATGGGTTATAAGCTGTTTGATGTGGAGTTCAGACCAGAAAGGGGATGGGTTTTGAGGGTAATACTGGACAAGGAGGGGGGTATAACCATAGGTGACTGCGAAGAGGTTAGCAAAAGGATAGCTTACGCTTTGCTGGATGTGGAAGACATCATACCCGTATCCTACATGTTAGAGGTCTCTTCTCCGGGGCTTACCAGAGAACTTACAAAAGCCTCTCACTTTGAGTTTTTTCAGGGGAGGCTCGTAAGGCTCGTGCTGAAAGGAGCTCTGGAGGGTAAAAGAGAGCTGAAGGGTTTTATAGAAGGGTTAAGAGAAAACATCCTGCATCTGAAAGAGAAAGAGACGGGGAAGGAATACCACATACCCCTTTCCTTTATAGCCAGAGCTAATCTGGAGCCGGAGAAATGGTAAAAAACCTCAAAAAGCTCATAGAGCAGGTGGCAAAGGAGAAAAACCTTCCCGAGTGGATAGTTGAAAGGTCTCTAAAAAATGCCATCGCCTTAGCCATAAAGAGGGACAGGAGGATAAGGGAAGAGCTGGAGGTGCACCTTGAAGAAGACCGGATAAAGGTTTGCATAGTGAGAAGAAGAAACGGCGAGGTGGCAAAGTTTCCTCTGGATATTTCCACCGAGGATGTAAACAGGATAGCGGCCCATGCGGCAAAAGAGGAGTTTTTAAAAGAGCTGGAAAGGGCGGAGGAGGAGAGGGGCTATCTTGAATATCTGGAGAGAGAAGGGGAAGTGGTCTTTGGAATAGTGAGAAGGCTGACGGAGGAAGGTGACCTGCTGGTAGACCTGGGAAAGGTCATGGGTGTTCTCCCCAAAAAGGAGCAGATAAGGAAGGAGGAATACAAGCCTGGCATGAGGTTAAAGGCTCTAATACTGAGCGTGAAGAGGAAGAGGGGTAAATACGAGATAGTCCTTTCCAGAACCCACCCTAAATTTCTCAAAAAGCTAATAGAACACGAAGTGCCGGAGGTCAGCAGGGGTGATGTGGTTTTAAGGGCGATAGTCCGGGAGCCAGGTGAGAGGGCAAAGGTTCTCGTGGATACGGAGGACCCAAAGATAGACCCGGTTGGTGTGGTGGTTGGCGTGAGGGGCGCAAGGATAAACCCCGTTTCGGAGGAGCTGGCTGGTGAGAGGATAGATGTGATAAGATGGTCTGCAGACGAGGAGGAGCTCATAAGGAGAAGCCTTTCGCCCGCACCTGTCTCAAGGATAAGGGTGGATAAGAAAAACAAAAGGGCGGAGGTAGCAGTCCCCAGAGAAAAACTTTCTCTGGCAATAGGGAAACACGGCGTAAATGTAAAGCTTGCCAACAAGCTCACAGGCTGGCAGATAGATGTTATGTCCGAGGAAGACTTCGATGCCCTTCTCAGATTAAAATGACATCGTTTAAAAACCTCTACATAAAGAAGCTCCTTTACGGTGGCTATGGTCTTGCCCAGCTGGAAGGTAAAAGTCTCATGGTGGACTACGCATTACCTGGAGAACTGGTTGAGGCGGAGGTTTACAGGGAAAAGAAGGATTATGCCCTTGCAAAGGCAACAAACATCCTCCTTCCCTCTTCCTCCAGAAGGGAGGCTCCCTGTCCCTACTATGGCACCTGCGGTGGTTGTCAACTGCAGCACATGGAATACGGAGCTCAGCTCAGGGCAAAGGAGGAAATGCTTCTTGAAACTCTGGAGAGAATAGGTAAGGTGGAGGTTAAAAACCTTGAGAGCTCAATTTATGGAGAGGAGTTCGGCTACAGGATAAGGGTTCAGTTTAAAGTCTCCGGCGGAAGAATTGGCTTCTTTGAAAGAAGGAGCCATAAACTTGTGGATGTGGAGGAGTGCCTGCTACTTCATCCTTCTCTGAACCGCCTCATACCCTCTCTCAAAGAGCTTGCAAAAAGGATAAGAGACCTGAAAGAGGTGCATGTGCTCTACTCTCCTCAGGAGAAGGAATTCCTTCTAAAGCTCTTTTGTGAGGAAGACCTAGGGAAGGAAAGGCTTAGAAAGCTCATAGAAAGGGTTCTGCCGGAGAAGGTTGTGGGCGTTGGCTTTTACAGAGGGGGCAAGGTCTACAGTCTTGGCAGAGACTTCACCTTCTTTAGTATAGCTCCTTACAGATATAGGGTGAGCATGGACTCCTTCCTGCAGGTAAACCATCTGCTCTGGGAGAAGTTTATCACTTGTGCGGTGCCCGAAGGAAGGTATGAAAGGACGCTGGAGCTTCACTGTGGTATAGGCTTTTTTAGCCTTTTCCTTGCCAGAAACTCTGGTTTTCTCACCGCATACGACAACAACCGACCTGCGGTCAGAGATGCGGAATACAACGCAAAAATAAACTCGGTGGGCAATGTGAGCTTTGAATATGGTATCAGCTCGGAGGCTCTGAGAAAACATGCGGGGGAGGTTATAGACCTCCTTTTCCTTGACCCACCAAGGTCCGGGCTCTCGGAGGGTGAAGCCAGCCTCATACTCGGTAACAAGCCAAGGGCGGTTGTTTATGTATCCTGCGAGCCCACCACCCTTGCCAGAGACCTGAAGGTGCTCATAAAGGGTGGATACAGGCTGACAAGCCTTCGCCTTGTGGATAACTTTCCCAACACCTACCACATAGAGGCGATAGCCCATCTGAGACTGGAATGAAAAAGTCTGAAAAAACTCATACTTGGGTTGTGGGCAAGAGCCTCTCCTTCCACCAAAGCTTTGGAGGTTTGACGAAGGATATACCGGTTATTAAACTTAATCATCTACCCCCACATAACAGATAAGGAGGAAAAGGATGCATGTCCTCAAAAGGAGTGGAAAGAAGGAGTCTCTTGATATATCCAAGATAAGGATAGTTATAGACTTTGCCTGCAAGGACATTGATGTGGACCCCATGGAGCTGGAGTTAGACGCTCAGATACAGTTTCGGGACTGTATAAGCACCAAGGAGATTCAGCAGCTTCTCATAAGGACTGCAGCCGAGAAGGTCTCCCCTCAGACGCCCCAGTGGCAGTATGTAGCTGCGAGGCTTCTGCTTTATGACCTTTATAAGGATGTGGGGCATCTCAGGGGTTATAAGGTAAAAGACAAGATAAATGGTAAATACAAGCCATACAACCCCGAGAGCTTCTACCGACTGGTAAAAACTTATGCAGAGAGAGGCATATACGGAGACTATCTTCTCAAGGAATACACGGAGGAAGACTTTAACCTGCTCTCCAGAGCTATAGACCCAGACAGAGACCTGCTTTTTAATTACACGGGCATAAAGGTGCTGGCGGACAGGTATCTGGTCAGAGAGGAAGAGGGAAACATCATAGAACTTCCTCAAGAGATGTATATGCTCGTAGCCATGACCCTTGCCTTGCCCGAGAAGAGAGAAGAAAGGGTGCACTACGCAAAGCTCTTTTACGACCTTATAAGCAAACAGGAGGTGTCTCTGGCAACCCCCACACTTATGAACGCCAGAAGGACACACACCCAGCTCAGCTCTTGCTTTGTGCTGACGGTGGACGACGACCTTTACGACATCTTTGACAATGTGCAGAAGGCGGGGCAGATTTCCAAGTTTGCAGGGGGTCTTGGTGTATACCTTGGAAAGATAAGAGCTACAGGTGCACCCATAAGGAAGTTCAAGGGTGCAAGCTCGGGTGTCCTGCCGGTGGTCAAGATACTCAACGACGTGATGATTTATGTGGACCAGCTGGGTATGAGAAAGGGCTCTGCAAGCATCACCCTTGACATATGGCACAAGGATGTGCTGGACTTTCTGGAGGTAAAGACCAATGTGGGCGACGAGCGAAAGAAAGCTCACGACATACACCCTGCCATAGCCATACCCGACCTCTTTATGAAAAGACTTAAAGAGAGGGGTAAGTGGACCCTTCTTGACCCTTACTATTGCAAAAACTTGAAAGAGGGTAAAAACCTTGAAGACTTTTACGGACAGGACTTTGAAGAGCTATACCAAAAGCTTGAAAGAGAACTTCCAGCCCACGCCAAGAAGGAGGTGGAAGCCTTTGAGTTGTGGAAAAGGCTCCTGACAGTGGTTTTTGAAACGGGTGAGCCCTATGTCTTTTTCAGAGATACCGCCAACAGGCTCAACCCTAATAAGCACTGCGGTATGGTATACAGCTCCAACCTGTGCCACGAGATAGTGCAGAACATGTCCGCCAGCTACCACCTGGAGGATACCCTTCTGGAGGACGGAAGCATAGTCCACAGAAAAAAGGCTGGGGACGTGGTGGTGTGCAACCTGGGTTCCATAAACCTGGGAAAGGTCTACACAAATGAAGAGATGGAGAGAGTGGTGCCCCTTCTTGTAAGGATGCTGGACAATGTGATAAGCATAAACTTCTATGCCATAAAAGAAGCCCAGTGGACCAACATAAGATACCGCTCCATAGGTATAGGGGTAAGCAACTACCACTACCGTCTGGTAAAAGAAGGCATAAACTGGGAGTCGGAGGAACACCTGGAGTTTGCACAGGCTCTCTTTGAGCGGATTGCCTACTATGCCATAAGGGGTTCTATGGAGCTGGCAAAGGAGCGGGGAGCATACCCCCTCTTTGAGGGCTCGGACTGGAGTAAAGGTGTTTTCTTTGGCAGAAGCCCAGAGGAGAACCAGAAACTTTCAAGGAATGGCTTTGACTGGAGAACTCTGGCGGAGGAAGTTAAAAAGTCTGGCATGAGAAATGCCTACCTGCTGGCGGTTATGCCCACAGGCTCTACTTCTCTCATAGTGGGTGCCACCCCCTCCGTGGACCCCATCTTTGCCAAATTCTACAAGGAGGAGAACATGTCGGGCATCCTTCCGCAGGTGCCCCCCGAAATAGACACCTACTTCTGGCATTACAAGAGCGCCTACCACATAGACCAGGAGTGGGTAATCCGCTCCGCCGCCGCAAGACAGTTATGGATAGACCAGGCTCAGTCTCTGAACCTCTTCATAGACCCGGAGAAGATAGACGGTCCTGGGCTTTCGAGGCTTTACGAGCTTGCCTGGGAACTGGGTCTCAAAACAGTCTACTATACAAGGAGCAGGTCAATGACCGATATAGAAGAGTGTGAGAGCTGTTCCACATAGGAGGCAAGAGATGGAAAGGACCATCATATTCAACCCCGAGGGTAACAGAGAACCCTCTAAGAGAAAGATAGTGCTTGGCAACCCTACAAACATCATGGAACT
>JBCNVH010000116.1:0-10709 GCA_039630295.1 Aquificaceae bacterium
ACCAGCTCCTCCTGAGATAGAACCTTTGCTATGTAAAGGTTTTCTTCATCCTCTGCAAACACGAGCTCGCCAGTGCGAGCTTTCCATACCTCTCTGTCAAGAACCTCTACCAGCTCACCTTTTTCTACCCTCAGCCTTTCCAGCTGCACATCCATAGCCTTCCCTATCTCTTCAAGGCTCTTTTTCGGGTCAAAAACTTTCTCAAGTTTTGCTTGTTGCTTTTTTTCCACCACAAGGAGCTCTATGTTTCTTACCACCTTCAGCTCACCGCTTTTTAACTTTTCAAGCTCAATTTCTATCTCTGAAAGCTTGATCTCCTTCTCAAGAAATGCCATCAGACCCTGAGTTGCCAGGAGCTCCCTCTGGAGAAACCTTCTGAGGTCCTGAAGGGTTAATCCTTCCTTTGATAGTTCTTTAGCTATACTTTCAAGACTTGCTCCGTTAGATTTGGCTATACCCTGAAGGGTTTCATCTATAATCTCCTGAGATACCTGTAAACCTCTGCCGGTAAGAAACTGGTATATAAGCATGTTTTCTACCAGCCTGTTCAGGAGCTCTTTCCTGTTTCTAGTTTCGTAAAAAAGCATGGCTATCTTCAGGTCGCTTTCAAGGATGGGTTCTCTGTTGACAGAGGCAATCACCCTGTCCACGAGAACCGTGGAAAAGCTCAGGGATGTCCAAAGTAAAATTCCACCGAGTATCTTTTTGAAACCTCCTGAAACCATTTTTGAAACACCTCCTGTCTTTTTTCCCTCAGAAGTTTTTCCCTGACTATGGGTTTTGCCTCCTCAAGGGGCATTATACCTCCACCCTTTCTATCCGCTACCCTGAAGATTATATACATTCCACCCACCTCTATGGGTCTTGTGGTTTTGCCTATAGCGTAAGGATAGAGCTGTCTTCTTACCACGTCCGGAAGTGTCTGTATAGAATACCACATAGGCTGTCCTACCTTTATGCGCTTGTCTTCCTTCGGAGTGCCACCCTGTGAAAGTATGTAGTAGACTTCGTTAGCCTTGTCAAGGTCTTCCACCGAGTATCTCTCAAGCAAGACCTGAGCGGGTAGCTTAAAATCCCGAAGATTAAGGTAATAGTAGGCGATTATCTGTCCTTCCTTGATCTCTATGTCTTTTGCTATCCTTTCCACTATCTTCTGCGAGAGAATTTCGGTAAGAAGCAGTTCTTTTGCCACGTTGCTTAGTTTCTTTCTACCTACGTTTTTCTCCAGATAGTTTTCAAGCTCTGTGCTGGAAACGGACAGGTTCATACGTTTTGCCTCCGCCTGTATTATTCTGCTTCTTACGTATTCCACCAGAAACTCCTGAAGGTCTCTGGAAGTAGCTCTGGCTACGGGAAGGTGTAACATCTCCCTCCAGTAAACACTGAAGGCTCTTTTCAGCTCACTAAGGCTTATACTTTCTTTATCTATCCGCGCCACCACCTCCGCCAGAGCAAGCTCAAGAAAAAGGAGCAGGAAAATTAAAAACTTCATCAGGTATATTATAGCCTTCCGCTGTTATAATAAAACCACTATGGGTATAAGGGTAGGTATAAACGGATTTGGCAGGATAGGGAGGTCTTTTCTCAGGGCTTGCCTTGGTTATGAAGAGATTGAAATAGTCGCAGTTAACGACCTGACGGATACCAGAACCCTCGCTCATCTGCTCAGGTATGACTCCGTCCACGGAAGATTAAAGGTTCAGGTGGAAGAGAAAGAGTCCGGTCTTGTGGTTGAGGGTAAGGAAATCAAGGTTTTTTCCTTCAAGGAACCCGCACAGATACCATGGGGAGAGTTAGGGGTGGAAATTGTCCTTGAGTCTACCGGTGCCTTTACCGGCAGGGACAAGGCGGAGCTCCATCTAAGAGACACGGTAAAAAGAGTAATCATATCCGCACCTGCTAAGAATCCGGATATCACCATAGTCATGGGTGTTAACGAAGGCATGTATGACCCTGAAAAGCACAGGATAATTTCCAATGCTTCCTGCACCACTAACTGTCTTGCGCCCGTTCTGAAGGTCATACACGAGAAGTTCGGTGTTAAAAAGGGCTATATGGTGACCGTGCATGCCTACACCAATGACCAGAGACTTCTGGACCTTCCTCACAAGGACTTAAGACGCGCAAGAGCTGCGGCGCTTAACATAGTGCCTACCACTACGGGCGCTGCCAGAGCTATAGGGGAAGTCATACCGGAGCTCAAGGGTAAGCTGGATGGCACCGCAAGACGTGTTCCCGTGGCGGATGGCTCTCTGGTAGACCTCACAGTTGTGGTAGAAAGACCCCCTTCTTCCGTTGAAGAAATCAATCAGGCTTTCAAGGAAGCCTCAGAAGAGCTCTCAGAGGCATTCTTGAGTATACAGAAGAGCCCATTGTCTCGCAGGACATAGTAGGAAATCCACATTCCGCCATATTTGATGCGGGCCTTACTCAGGTGCTGGAAGACCTGGTGCATGTGGGTGCCTGGTATGACAACGAGTGGAGCTACTCCTGCAGGTTGAGAGACCTGGTTCTTTACGTAGGAAGGTAAACCTCTCCCTCTTGCATCCTAAGACGTATAATCATATAATATACGGGGTGTAGCTCAGGTGGCAGAGCGTTGGCTTTGGGAGCCAGAGGTCGCAGGTTCGAGTCCTGCCACCCCGAGGGTCCGTAGCTCAGCAGGACAGAGCAAGGGATTTCTAATCCCTAGGTCGGGGGTTCGAGTCCCTCCGGACCCGCTTTTCTTCCTGCATGGTTGGGGCTTCAGTTCAAAAGTCTTTAGAGGTGTTCCTTCCATGGACCTACCCTTCCATGGTAAAAGTCCTATCTCTTACAGAGGTTTCCGGCATCTTGCCATAGAATGCTCTCTGCTGGCTGAAAAGGGTAGTGTGCTCATAGGTTGGTCTATGGGTGCAAGCCTTGCCCTTATGATGGCTTACCTTTTTCCCGACAGGTTTAGGGCTCTTTTGCTCATAGGCGCATCCGCCTGCTTTGGCTGTCTCTGGTCTGAGAAGAACCTGAGAGGCTTTTTAATAAGGCTTGAAAAAGAAGGGGAGAACTTTCTTAAAGAATTCAGGTCAAAAGCTTACCCGAAGGATTTTGAAGACAAAATAGACCTTGAAGGGGCAAAGGCTCTACTTAAAGACTACATGAAGCTGGATATAAGAAGGTTTCTTCCTTACATAAGACAGAAGGTCCTTCTCCTGCACGGCACGAAAGACCCGGTGGTGCCCTTTTCCTCCGCCCTTACCCTTTACAACATGCTCAGAAAAGCTAAATTAATAACCTTCCCAGGAGGTCACTTCCCGGAGCATGAAGGTATTATCCTTGAGGTTCTCAAGAGCCTGTAAAAGCTATGAGGACTGGGCTATTCCACAGAGGCAGACGGCAGAGAGGTTGAGAGAGCTTGAGAAAGTCTCGGGGACCGTGCTTGACCTGGGTTGTGGCACGGGCTTCCTGAGCGAGGGTTTACAGAAGGTGGTAGGCGTGGACATAGCCATGGGTATGCTCAGGGTTTACAGAGAAAGGTTCGGGAAGGTGGTCCTCGGAGATGCCCACAATCTGCCTTTCAAGGACAGAAGCTTTGACGCCGTCCTGAGCAACTTTGCCCTCCACTGGACCCAGATAGAAAGGAGCATACCCGAGGCGGTAAGGGTTTGCAGAGGGCTTTTTATCTGTGCCCTGCCCGTTGAGGGCAGTCTCCCACAGCTGGGCTATCCCTTTCCCTCCGTAAGCCAGATAAGGGCGCTCCTTGAAAGCACAGGAAGGATAAGGGATTTTTTCCTTGAAGATGTGCCCGTCCCCTTTCAGGGCTGGGACCTGGTTAGGTTTTTCCATTATACGGGCTCTTCCTATAACCCGCTACTCAAAGATGTTATAATCTCAAGGAAGAAGGTTGAAGACATGATAAAGATGATTGACAGCCCTGTCTTCAGGGTTCTATTCTTTTCTCACGAGGTAAAAGAATGAGGAGGTTGAAGATGACAACCTTTCTCCTAACCCTCTCTATCCTGCTCTCCCTCATACTTGGCTGTAAAGCCCAGCAGGTGAGGAGCCCAACAACCTCACCCCAGACAGTGGAAAAGCCTGCCCCTTCCTCCAACCTGCTTTCGCAGTTCGAGCAGGAGCTTACCGGCATAGTGGAAGCAGTATCCCCCTCCGTGGTAACCATATTTGCCACACAGGAAACGGCAAACATTGAAGTCCCCTTTCCCTTCCCCTTTCAGATGCCAAGCCCGGAGAGAAGGTCTCTTGGGTCCGGCGTGATAATAGACTACAGAAAGGGTAAATTTTACATACTCACAAACAGCCACGTGGTTCAGAACTCAAGAGCCATAAGGGTAAGGTTTGACAGGCACACAGAAAAGAGGGCGAAGCTTGTAGGCACAGATCCAAAGACGGATGTGGCGGTCATAGAGGTGGATGATAGGGACATACCCAACCCGGAGAGCAGGGTGGCAAGGCTGGGAGATTCGGACAGGCTAAAGGTGGGTCAGCTGGTAATTGCCATAGGAAACCCCTACGGACTTGAAAGAACTGTCACCGTGGGCGTCATATCCGCCCTCAGGAGGGCTATAGGCATAACCCAGTATGAAAGCTTTATACAGACCGATGCAGCCATAAACCCGGGCAACTCGGGAGGACCTCTGGTGAACATAAGGGGTGAGGTGATAGGAGTGAACACCGCCATACTGGCGGAAGGTCAGGGGCTTGGCTTTGCCATACCCATAAACCTTGCCCGATGGGTGGCAGACCAGCTCATAGAAAAGGGTAGAGTGATCAGGGGCTGGCTCGGTGTGGTCATACAGGACATAAGCCCCGAGATGGCGGAGAACTTGGGGGTAAAGGAAGGTGTCATAATCGCTCAGATAATGCCAGGAAGCCCGGCGGACAGAGGTGGTCTCAAGGTGGGGGACATAGTGGTGGAGGTGGACGGTCAGAAGGTTAGTGAGGTGAGAGAGCTCCAGTTCAAAATAATGAAGACGGAACCGGGTAAGGAGGTGAGCCTGAAGGTTATAAGGGAAGGGAAGGGGCTGGTTTTGAAGACCAAAGTGGGCGAGATGCCGGAGGAAAGACAGGTGGGTGAGGCGGAGCAGGGTCAGGCGGACCTCGGTCTCGTTCTCAGAGAGCTCACCCCGGAGGAAGAGAGGAGACTGGGTGTAAAGGGTTTACTTGTGGTGAGGGTTATGCCCAACAGCCTGGCTATGCAGAGCGGTCTTGTGGCTGGAGACCTGATACTTCAGGTGGGAAACAGAAACATATCCAGCGTGAAAGATTTTCAGCAGAGCATAGAGGCCCTCAAGGAGGCAGGGAGAGAAAGTGCCCTCCTGCTGGTAAGAAGGAGAGGGAACAACCTCTTTCTCGTATTAAGACTGAGGTGAAATTATGATACCTGACACGGAGCAGGAGATAATAAACCAGTATCTAAAGAAGGTTTCCAAAATACCCCTGCTGTCGCCCGAGGAGGAGAAGGAAGTGGCGAGAAGGGCAAAGGAGGGGGACCAGCAGGCTTTCAGAAGGCTCGTGGAATCAAACCTGCGCTTCGTCATAAGTATAGCAAAGCAGTATCTGGGTTACGGTCTTCCCCTTTCGGAGCTCATAGCCGCCGGAAATCATGGGCTTATTGAGGCGGCAAAGAGGTTTGACCCGGACAGAGGCGTCAAGTTCATCTCCTACGCGGTCTGGTGGATAAGACAGGCTATCATGCAGGCTCTTTCCCAGCAGACAGGCGCGGTGCGTATACCCATAAAACAGTCGCATCTCATAAACAAGGTAAGCAGTATATACAGCAGGCTATACAGAGAGCTGGAAAGAGAACCCACATCCGAGGAAATAGCCTATGAATACAGCAGAGAAATCCTCCAGAAAGAACTTGAAAGAGAACTGGGCAGAGAGCCTACCGAGAAGGAGGTGGAGAAAAGGATAAAAAGGGAAGGTTACAGGATAAGCCCGGAGGATGTGGAAAAGTGCCTTCAGCTCTGCAGGGTTCCCCTCTCTCTGGATGCACCGGTAGGAGAGAACGAGGACACCTTCTTTGTGGACTTTCTTAGCCAGCATGGCACGGCGGATGTTGAGGAAAAGATAATAAGTGAGGTTCTTGAGAGAGAGATAGAGGAGCTTCTGGACAGGCTTCCTGAGAAGGAAAGGAGAGTCATAGAACTTCGTTTTGGTCTCAGGGGGGAGGAACCGAGAACCCTCAGAGAGATAGGAGACATCCTGCAAATATCCCGGGAGAGGGTGCGCCAGTTAGAGACAAGGGCACTGAGGAAGCTCAGGAACATGGCTATGAAAAGACATCTCAAAGACTTTCTGAGCTGATGCTCACAGGCGTCCTTCTGGTAGATAAACCAAAGGGCATGACCTCCATGGAAGTGGTGGAGGGTGTAAAGAAAAGGTTCGGCGTGAAGGTGGGACATGCGGGCACCCTTGACCCCATAGCCACCGGGCTCCTGCTCCTTCTAATAGGTGAAGCCACCAAGTTTTCCCAGTTTTTTACAGGACTGGACAAAACCTACATAACAAGGGTAAAGCTGGGTGAGATAACCCAGACCTACGACGCGGAGGGTGAACTGGTGGAAAAAAGGCAAGTGGAGGTCTCCTGCGAGGATGTGGAAAGAACTCTCAGAAAGTTCAGAGGAAGGATAGTCCATACACCCCCACCCTTTTCTGCAAAACGCATAAAGGGTAAGAGGGCTTACCAGCTGGCAAGAAGGGGTCTAAAGGTGGACATTGAGCCTGTGGAAGTAGAAGTTTACAGGGCAGAGCTCCTACACTGCCACTTACCTCAGGTGGAGCTCTTCTTTGAGGTGTCCTCCGGCACCTACATAAGGAGCCTGGTGCAGGAGCTGGGGCTTGAGCTCCTCTGCGGTGCCCATGTGGTGGAACTTAGAAGGCTCAGTGTGGGTCCCTTCAGGGTGGACATGGCGGTAAGCTACGAAAAACTTCTATCCCTTCAGGAGCTTGAGGGAATTCTCTTGCCTCTTGGAGAAGCCCTGAGCTTCCTGCCGAGGGTAAACCTGCAGGAGGAGCTCTCAAGAAGGGTAAAAAGGGGTGCCTTCATAAGGCTTAAAAAGCCTGCAGAAAAAACCTTCGTAAGACTATATGAGAAGGACAAATTTCTGGGTGTGGGACTGATAGAAGGTGAAAACCTACGACCTTACAGGCTCATGCAAGGGCTTTGAGCTTCTCCTCCATGTGGTGCTCCATCAGCGGCTGGATTATATCCTCCAGCTTACCCTCCAGCACTTCCTGAAGCCTGTAGAGGGTCAGGTTGATACGATGGTCAGTAACCCTGTTCTGTGGAAAGTTGTAGGTCCTTATCTTCTCACTCCTTTCTCCCGTTCCCACCTGTTGTTTTCTCTCTTTGGCTATTTCCTCCTCCTTCTTTCTCTCGTAAAAGTCTTTTAGCCGGGCGTAGAGTATCTTTAGAGCCTTCTGCCTGTTCTGAAACTGAGACCTCTCGTCCTGACAGGAAACGGTTATGCCTGTAGGCAGGTGGGTTATCCTGACCGCGGTTTCGGTGGTGTTCACATACTGACCACCTGCACCGCTTGCCCTGAAGGTCTCAACTTTCAGGTCCTTGGGGTCTATCTGTATTTCTCTTTCATCCGTCTCCGGAAGGACTGCCACAGTGGCAGTGGAGGTGTGTATTCTGCCACCCGCTTCCGTGACAGGCACTCTCTGAACCCTGTGAACACCGCTCTCAAACTTCAGCTTTGAGTAGGCACCCTCACCCTCTATCAGTGCGACCACTTCCTTATAACCACCAAGCCCCGTCCTGTTGGAAGAGAGGAGGCTGAAGCTCCAGCCCTTTTCCTCCGCATACTTCTGATACATATGGAGGAGGTCAGCCACAAAGAGAGCTGCTTCCTCACCGCCAACGCCAGCCCTTATCTCCAGTATCACGTTCTTGCTGTCTCTTGGGTCCTTTGGCAGAAGGAGCATCCTCAGTTTTTTTTCTGCCTTCTCCAGCTCCTGACCGAGCCTTTCCACCTCTTCCCTTGCCAGTTCTCTCAACTCCTCGCTCTTTAGAAGTTCTTTTGCCTGCTCGAGCTCCTGAAGGAGTTTTTGGTATACTTTGTAAGCCTCGTAGACTTCTTCCAGCTCCTTTAGCTCTCTGCCCAGTCTGGTAAGCTTTTCCCTGTCAGAGATAACCTCAGCATTGCTGAGCTCATACTGCAGTTCCAGATACCTCTGCTCTACTGTCTTTAACTTTTCCTGGAGCTCCTGATTGAGCATCAACCTTTACCCGCCAGCTCAAGGAAAGCTGGCTTTACCCTCAGCTTACCCGCGTAGAAAGGGTGGCAGTGGTTGCAGGTTTCCAGATAAACAGTTCCGCCCTTAGTGGAAAGAAGTGTAAACTGGTTTCCGCAACCGCATACAAAGAGGGTGGGTTTAAGCTCGGGATGTATACCCTTTTTCATGTCCTTACCTCCGTAAAGCTGTTTATTATAGCAGATTTTAGCTCACTTAAGGCAAACTCCAGCCCATCAAGGCTGTTCACCCCACCCTGCACCAGGTCATCCCTTCCACCACCACCCCCTCCAAGATGTTGAGAAACCACCTTTATGAGCTCTCTCGCGGAAAGCCTGCCAACAAGAGATCTCGAAAGGGCTATAAGAGAAGAAGCCTTATCACCTCTCTTGCTAAGCAGGAAAACCACCGCCCTGTTGCTCCTGTTTCTTACACCGTCTGCAATAGCAAGCATTTCCTTTGGTTCTACCCCTTCAAGCAAGCCAAAGTATAGCTCCACCTCACCCAGCTCTTCCCTCTGAAGACCTGAAGTGGCACCACCCATAAAAAACCTTTCCTTTAATCTTTGTATCTCTTTTTCCTTTTCTCTCAACTCTTCCATGAGCCTCAGAACAGCCCCCTGCACCTCTTCTGGGGGAACGCCTAAAAGCCTTGCTGTTTCCAGAAGGGTCTTTCTCTCCTCAAAGGCTTCCTCCACAGCCCACCTGCCCGTTTTCGCTATTATACGGCGCAGACCAGCACCCACCGAGGCTTCGGAAACAACCTTGAAGTAACCTATGTCCCCCGTCCTTTTCACATGAGTGCCACCGCAGAGTTCCTTTGAAAAGTCCCCCACACTCAGAACTCTCACCCTTTCCCCGTATTTTTCCTCGAAGATGGCTATTGCTCCGCTCCTTATGGCGGAATGGTAGTCCATCTCCTCCACCGTTACCGGCTGGTTTTTCCTTATCTGCTCGTTTACGAGCTCTTCCACTTTCCTGAGCTCCTCCTGACTTAGGGGCTGGAAATGGGTAAAGTCAAAACGCAGTATCTTGTCCGAAACCAATGAACCTGCCTGTCTCACATGCTCTCCGAGCACTTCTCTGAGGGCCGCATGCAGGAGGTGGGTTGCAGTATGGTTTCTCTTTATGTCCTCCCTTCTCTCCACCTCTATGCGGGCAAGAACTTTCTCATCCACCTTTAGAGAACCACTGGTCACATACCCCACATGAGCTATCACGCCTTCCAGAGGAGACTGGGTATCTTCCACAAAGAAAAGGCCACCTCTTCCCTCTATCGTCCCTTTGTCCCCCACCTGACCGCCCCTCTCCGCATAGAAGGGGGTCTCTTTTAAAAACACCTCACCCCTCTCACCCTCCTTCAGCTCGGACACCATTTCTCCCTCCTTAAGCAGCGCCACAACCTCCGTGTAGATACTTGTCTCCTCATAACCCAAGAAGGTGGTGGTTTTGCCAAGCTCCTTGAGATGATGGTATACGGGCTTGGTTCCCTCTTTCTCCCTTATGAGGTGTTTTTTTGTCCTTTCTCTCTGGTTTTCCATCTCTTTCTGGAAACCTTCCATGTCAAGCCTTAGACCCTTTTCCCTTGCCATGTCCTCAAGGAGGTCAAGGGGGAAACCATAGGTGTCGTAAAGGTTGAATATAAGGTCTCCTGGAATGACACCATCCACCCTCTGGAGGAACTCCTCCGCATAGGGCATGCCCCTTCTGAGGGTGTTTATGAACCTCTCTTCCTCACCCCTAATCACAGACTTTATAAAGGACTTCACCTGAAGGAGCTCCGGGTATGGATCTTTCATGAGCTCCACCACAAGCTCCACACCCCTGTGGAGGAAGGGTTCCTGTATACCCAGCTTGTAGCCATACCTCATAGCCCTTCTGAGTATTCTCTTTACCACATAGCCTCTCCCTGCGTTGGAAGGGAGCACACCATCCCCTACGGCGAAGGTAAGAGCTCTCAGGTGGTCCGCTATAACTCTCAGAGCGCTGTCCCTTTCGTAGTCTTCCCCGTAAGCCTTGCCCGAAAGTTCCTCGCCAAAGGCGATAAGGGGTCTTATAAGGTCTATCTCAAAGTTGGTTCTGGTACATGAAGAACGCTGCAACCCTTTCAAGCCCCATGCCCGTGTCTATGTTCGGTTTCGGTAAGGGTGTAAGGTTACCCTTCTCATCTCTGTTGTATTGCATAAAGACCAGGTTCCATATTTCCAGATATCGCTATTAGCTGGTCCGTCCGGTCCTCAGTGTCCACGTGTATCTCCGAGCAGGACAAGTACATGTCCATCTGCCAGAAGTTTTCCTCTTCCCAAACCTCCATATGCGTTCCTCGGCAGACCTATATGGTACCGCTGGGCCGGTTCAAGGCTTCCTCATCCTCCTGAAGACGCTCACATAGAGCTTTTCTCTGGGTATTTTCAGATACTCTGTAACAAACTCCCAGGCGTATTCTATGGCTTCCTTCTTAAAATAGTCACCAAA
>JBCNVH010000117.1:0-2411 GCA_039630295.1 Aquificaceae bacterium
CACCGCCTATACCAGAAGCCTCCATCTCAAGGGCAGTAACCGCACCTGTTATGATGAATGCCGTTTTAGGGTCTGTTTAGGTTGAACGCCCATCAGTTCAAGCTCCTCTCTTATCTCCTGCAGAGCAGGACCCTTTCCAAAACTCGGAAACATCAGGTGTTTACGAGGGCTGTAAGGAGCATGTCTGAAAGACCATCCCCAGAGCCTGTGTAGTTATGCTGTTGTTTCCAAAGTAAACCATACCACCCCTGCAAGCTGCAGCCTTACAGGTAAAGCTCCTTGCGGCAACCGTCCTTATAGGTTTGGTGCAGGTTGGAATTCTCAATGTCCTTTCCTTTACATCCTTTGCATGTTCGTGGTCTTCCTGAGAGTAAGACAAGCTCACAGGCATTAAAAGTGCTAAGGTAAGCCCAAACCTAAGCAACATAGCCTTCATTTTTACCACCTCCTTATTTATTTGCAATCGCCAACCCTCTTCGCAATCATGGTAGACCTTGATACATCCTTACTTCCCTTTATCTTCATCTCAGTTACTATTTCCATATAGTCTTCTCTGTATGTGCCTACAGAGCTATAAATATGCGTTATGCCGCCGCCACTGCATTCCTGCACTGTAAAGATTTTCTCGCCTTTACGCTCTTCCTTAATGGTCTTACAAACAAAATTTGCCGGTAAATCTTTAGCTTTAGGAAGGTTTTTAAACTCTTCCTTCCTTAAACATTGACGCCTAACCTGAGGCGGCATTTTATTTGTCCTACCATTTATTTTCATCTCCACACTTGTGCTAATTTCCCACAGACCATCCCTCATGGGCTCCGCCTTTACCATAGTCAAACAAAATACTGAGGCTAATAGAAGAATGAGCTTCATAACTACCCTCCTTTTTTAAATTATAGTATAGAGCTGCTGTGTCAATAAACTACCCAGAACATCCCTACACCCCCTTTTTCACCACCCACCAGCCTCTTTATGGCAATCATGAGCTTGACTGACTTTTTAAGGCTGACAAAGGGAGGCTAAACCCTTGCAAAGCTTCTTCCAGTCTCCTTTTATGGGGCAATATTATCCCAATATGAGACAAAACAAAGGTATACTATAATTTAACTGTTATGGTGGAATGGCTTGTCAGGAAAATCCTTGGAACGAAGAGCGAACGCGAAGTAAAGAGACTTCGCAAAGTTGTTCAGAGAATAAGCCAGAAAGAAAGAGAACTGGATAGCCTCTCAAACCTGCAACTCAGGAACCTTGCCCTGGAGATGCTTCAGAAAATATCCCAAAACGAGGAGCTTAAAGAGAAGATATTGGAAGGGAGGATAAGTGAAGAGGTGGAACTTGTCTTTGCCCTCGTGAGAGAGGTAGGAAAGAGAAGCCTTGGGCTCCGGTTTTTCGATGTCCAGTTAATAGGAGGTCTTGTCCTGCACGAGGGCAAGATTGCGGAGATGAAAACAGGTGAGGGTAAAACCCTCGTTGCCACCTCTGCGGTGGCGGTTAATGCCATGACAGAGGAAGGGGTGCATGTGGTTACCGTCAATGACTACCTGGCGAGAAGAGATGCCCAGTGGATGGGTCCCATATATCTTTTCCTTGGTCTTGAGGTGGGTGTTATAAACTCAGACTACAGCTCCTACCGGGTTCAGTGGGCTGACCCTGAGCTTGCGGAGAGGGCTATAAGGGAAGACTGGAGGGTGTGGCCGAGGGGATACTTTGAAGAGGCACTGCCCTCCGAGTTGATAAACCTTCAGGCGAAGAAAGCCTTTTACACCAGACTTGCACCCTGCACAAGAAGAGAAGCCTACCAGTGTCATGTAACCTATGGCACCAACAATGAGTTCGGCTTTGACTACCTCAGGGACAACATGTCCTTCTCTGTGGAAGAGATAGTGCAGGTGAAGGGTCACAACTTTGCCATCGTGGACGAAGTGGACTCTATCCTCATAGACGAAGCCAGAACACCCCTTATCATCTCTGGTCCTGCGGATATGGATACCTCCGTCTACTACAGGGCGGATGAGGTGGTGAGAAAACTGAAGGTGGAAGAGGACTTTACCCTTGATGAGAAAAACAGAACGGTCCAGCTCACGGAGAAGGGTATAAGAAAGGTGGAAGAGCTCCTGGGCGTGGAAAACCTCTACGATATAAGGCACATAGACCTGCTACATGCGGTCAGTCAGGCGCTAAGAGCTCACACCCTCTTTAAAAGAGATGTCCATTACATAGTGAGAGATGGGGAGGTGCTGATAGTGGATGAGTTTACTGGTAGGGTTCTGCCTGGCAGGAGGTGGAGCGACGGTCTCCATCAGGCTATAGAGGTAAAGGAGGGCGTAAAGCTCCAGCAGGAAAATCAGACCCTTGCCACCATCACCTTTCAGAACTACTTCAAGCTCTATAGGAAGCTCTCGGGTATGACCGGC
>JBCNVH010000118.1:0-11432 GCA_039630295.1 Aquificaceae bacterium
GGCACTTTCTGGCGCTCTCCTGCATGTTGGTGGCACCCCTTGCACCCCTCTTTGACCTCACAGTGCCTGCAAGAGGTTTGCTTGTTCCTTTGATCCCAACTTTGCCTCACCCATACTTCTTTTCTTCATATTCTGGGCCGCTTCTTCTTATAGTGATGCTCCTTAAGACCTACTTCCTTCTGAGGGGACCCTAACTTCATAAGGAGAGCTGAGGAGGGTGGCTTTTTTGGGGCTGTGGCAGGTCTTTCCTACCTTTGGTGCAAAGGATGTGGACCCCGAGGCAGATAACAGAAAAGTGAGGTTCTGGGGGTCTCTGATAGCTTTCCCCTCGCTTTTGCCTTTACAGGCTATGTGGGCTTTCTCATGTCCTCCATGCAGGCAATTCCTATGTGGGGTTCGCACATCCTCATTCCTGTCTTTTTAGTTTCTGCAGTGGTCTCGGGTATAGGCGCTTCTCTTCTTTTCTACCTTGTGGGTAATTCTCTGCAGGGAATAGAGGTAAAGAGGGAGGACCTTCGGCTACCTGTGGTTATCATGGCTCTTTTTGCCGGGCTTGACCTTCTCCTTCTTTTCCTTGAAATAGTTCTTGAATGGTATTGGAATACAGCCCACTGGCCTCTCATAGCCATGGCTATGGGGGCAAACTCCCTCGCTTACTTCATCGCCATCTTAGCTCTGCTCCTCGTGTTCTTGGGCGGCTTTACGGGTTTGAGGAGGAGTTCTTCGGGTATAACACTGCTGAGCATTCTATCCCTTGTAGGCATATACGCCATGAGGTGGATAACGGTCATACCACCTCAGATGATAGACAAGGGTGGGAGAACGGTGGTCATGCCTCATATAAAGCTGGTGGGAAGGGAGGGAGTTTCAGAAGTCCTTGCCCTTTTCCTTCTTGCCCTTTTCCTCGTCCTGCTCTTTAGCTCCATAGCAGGATGGAGAAGCTCTTATCAAAAGGAGGAGGTGGTATAACATGAGTGCAACAAGAAGAGACTTTTTGAGAAATGCAGCCTTTGCAGGTTCAGGTATAGGATTCCTTGCCCTTGGGAGCTCTGCCATAAAGGACATAGTAAAGGGTCCTTTCAGGCTTATACCCTATGCCAATGCTGCGCCCCTCTCTATGGAAGATGCCCAGAGGTTCAGAGTGGTTCACTCTATGTGTCTGGGTTGCAACTCAAGATGCGGTATGAGGGTAAGGGTTTACGATAACATGGTATACAAGGCTGATGGAAACCCCTACTGCATGTCTAACAGCTTCTGGGAGCCTCTTCCTATGAACACACCAATAGAAGAGAGCCTGAAGCATGCAAGCACCATGTGCTTAAAGGGTCAATCCATAGCCCACTACACTTATGACCCTTACAGGATAGTGACTCCGTTAAAGAGAGCTGGAAAGAGGGGTGAGGGTAAGTTCAAGCCCATAAGCTGGGAACAGCTCATAAAGGAGATTGTAGAGGGCGGAACTATTGAGGAAACAGGTGAGAAACTGCCGGGGTTAAAAACATATTATGGTGCCTATGTTTCAAAGGAGGAGGTGGCTGATGCAGTTCTCAAATATGTGAGTCAGGACTTTATCAAAAAGTGGGCTGAAACGGTTTCCAAAGGAAAGGCTATAGAGGACATGAAAAAGTTCCTTGAGGAAAACATAGAAAAACTCTGGCTACCTGCGGAGGAAGCTCAAAAGCTCCCGGAGGACATAAAGAACAAGCTAATAGACCCTGAGATGCCAGCTCTTGGACCAAAGTCCAACCTCCTTATGCTCATGGTAGGAAGGAACTTCGAAGGTAGGGGTGAGTTTCTTGAGAGGTTTGTATACGGCACTATAGGTTCTGCCAACATACTGGGTCATGCGGACGTGTGCCAGTGGCCCAAGTGGGCGGGTCAGATATTTGCCTACGACAGACCACACGTAGGACCGGACCTCAAGTCCGCCCAGTATGTAGTAGCCTGGGGTGCTAACATAGCGGAAGCCTTTAACCCTGCGGTTCCTACATGGACCATTCTGCACTACAGAAGAGGTAACGGAGACCTTAAGGTGGTCTGGATAGACCCAAGAGCTCACAACGGTGTGGTGGTGAACTCTCACAGACACATAATGCCTAAACCTGGCGAGGACGCAGCCATAGCCTGCGCCATGATAAGACGCATATTCGAAAAAGGCTCTTTTGACAGAAGGTTCCTGGAAAATCCAAACCTTGAGGCTGCGAAGGAAGATGGAGAAGTGGTCTTCTCCAACGCAAGCCATCTGGTTGTAATAGGACCAAAAGACAGCAAACACTACAGAAAGCTCCTGAGAGCTTCAGATCTAGGTCTTGGCGGAGAGAATGACTTTGTGGTTCTTGACAAAGAAAGCAAAACCCTGAAAGCCCACACACAGTCAAAGGCAGGCTATATACTAATGGACGAATACGAAGGTGCAGTAGAGGTTCCCAACGAGCTCTACGAAGGTGAGGACAAGGACCCCAAGAGACTGGACAAGTATCCCAAGAAGACCAAAGGTCTTGAAGTCAAGCTGAAGGACGGCTCTACGGTGCATGTAACCACACCGCTGCAACTCCTGAAGGATTTTGTCTTTTCAGACACTATAGAAAACTGGTGCAAGCTGGCAGGTGTGAACCCAAGGGATGTTATAGACACTGCCGATGAGTTTGCTTTCTACGGCAAAAAAGCCTGCATCGTCACCTACAGAGGTCCTGTTATGCATCTGAACGGCACCCTAACTTCCTGGCTCATAGAAAGCCTAAACATGCTGGTGGGCAACATAGGACATAAAGGTGGCATGATATGGAGGGTAGGCAGGGGTGAGGTGATGAAAGGAAGATATGACCTGACCGGCGGAAGGAGCACTTGGGGTCTAAAAATACACAGAACCGCAAAGGCTTACGAGGAAACCGCTTTCTACTATAAGGCAAAAATGGAGGGTAAAGACCCCTATCCACCCAAGCTACCCTGGTTTAAGTTCACCGCAGGTAAATACCATTCCTCGGGCATGTTCCCCTCCCTTGCCAACGACTATCCATACAACCCCATAAAGGCAGGCCTGCCCTATGCAGTGATACATTATTTTGCGGACATCATATATACGCATCCGGGACAGATTGCTTACAAAGACATCCTGAAAGACACAAAGAGAATAGGGCTCTGGATAAGCGTCACCACCACCATAGATGACACTTCCTATCTTGCGGCAGACTACATAGTGCCTGACATTACCTATGCGGAGGGCTTTACTGGCGTCCTTGCTCTTTATCACTACTTCTTTTTCAACGCCATAAGGACTGCAGTGATAGAACCTCTGACTGACAAGACTCCGGACGGAAGACCTATGCAGCTGGAGACCTTCTTCGTGGATGTGGGCAAGAAGTTGGGTTCATCCATGTGGGGTGAAAGTGCCATAAAAGGCATGGGTCCCAACGAAGGAAAGACCTATCCTCTCATGAGAGCTGAGGACTTTCACCTGAAACAATTAGCGAACCTGGTTCATGACCTTGAGTCCAAGGGCTACAGGATTGAACCCAAGAAAGAGGACATAGACTTTGTGGAGAAGAACTATCCTATAGCCAAGTATAAGGGTGCTATATCGCCGGAAGAGTGGCAGAAGGTAGCCTTTATTCTCTCAAGGGGTGGCTTCTTTATAAGTTATGAAGACCACTTTAAGGACAATCTTTATAAGTTCTCTCTGAACAAGGACTCTATGGTAAGGTTCTACTTTGAAGGCGTAGCCACCACCAAGAACACCTTCAGCGGAAAATACCTGCCCTGCCACCCAAGGTATGTATCCCTCAAAGAAGCTGGTCAGTATCAGGGTTTTGACCCGGATAAGGTAGAAAAGGAATACCCCTTCAAGCTCATAACCTACAAGCCCGCCCTTCACACCCAGTCAAGAACCATGAACTACATCTGGGCTCTTGAGTCTGAGCCTGAAAACATGCTCTGGATAAACCCCGTTGATGCTCAGAAGCTCGGTATAAAGAAGGGAGACTGGGTCAAGGTGCTGGCACCGGGTCAGGAGGACTGGGCTGTGGAGATAAACGGAAAGAAGATAAGCTATAAGATAAAAGCCTATGTTACCAACAGGGTAAGACAGGGCGTGGTGGTTGTATCCTGCAACTTCGGTCACTGGTGTCATACAGGTCAATACAAAGTGCCTGTTCAGGTCCAAAACCCCGAGAAGGTGCTTCTGGGTCTTGCAAGGTTCAAAGACTACCCGGACTGGAGGATAAAAGCCCTCCACGGAGATATGAAGATAGTAGATGGTAACCGCCTCCTGTCCGACCCCAAGAGAGACACGGGAGCTCCTTACGCTCTCTGCTATCCCAATGCCAAACTACCCTCCGGTGTTTCCTATCCCATGGTGGACGTTTACGGCTGCGGTGCTGCTTTCTACAGTGGTAATGTGAAGGTGGTTAAGGCTTAAATTTCAGGGGAGGGTTCCTCCCTCCCTTCTTTTAGCTTGAAGCTCAGTGTGTTTCTTGAGATACCAAGTAGCTGAGCTACCTTGCTTTTATTGCCTTTGTATTTTTCAAGCAGAGCTCTTCTAACTGCAAGCTCAAGCCTTGGAAGAAGCTCTTTTACTTCTTCCTCCTTTAGTCCTTCCAGTATATAGGAGACCAGCTCTTCAAGAGTCTCTTTTTCTCTGGTTTTTCCTGTCAGTTCAAAGTCCCCTTCCTCAAGGTTTCCATACCTTCTTTTCATACAGGCTCTGAAGACTGCGTTTTTTAGCTCTCTTACATTGCCGGGCCAGTGGTAGTTCATGGCGAGCTCTACAGCACTCTGGGCTATACCGCCTATGCTCGTGCCGAATTCTCTGTTGGCAAGTCCCACAAAGTGTTCTATGAGGGGTGGTATGTCTTCCTTTCTTTCTCTAAGGGGTGGTATGTGCACATGTATCTGAGATATTCTGTAGTAGAGGTCTTCTCTGAATTCCTGTTTTTGTATGAGCTCGCTGATGTTTCTGTTGGTGGCGCACACTATCCTCACATCCGCATGGATTTCCTTAGAAGAGCCTAAAGGGTAAAAGGTTTTCTCTTCTATAAATCTTAAGAGTTTTGCCTGCTTTCCATAGGGTAGTTCTCCTATCTCATCAAGGAAAAGAGTTCCGCCCTGTGCCTGTTCCACCTTGCCCTTTTTGTCAAAGGAAGCTCCGGTAAAAGCACCCTTTACATGTCCGAAGAGCTCCGCCTCAAAAAGGTCCTTTGGTATGGCGCTGCAGTTGAGGGCTATAAAGGGTGCGTCTTTTCTCCTTGAGTTGGCATGTATCAGCCTTGCTATCACTTCCTTGCCCGTTCCTGTCTCACCCGTTATCAGCACGTTCATATCACAACCGCTGGCAACACCTGCCTGCTTGACCGCTTCAAACATCTCCTTTGAAGCAAAGACCACACTCCTTGGTTCAAGGAACAAGGTTTTAAGAGGGGGAGCCTTTACAAGGGATACCCTGACAGCTCTCAACAGGTCCTCCGCACCGAAGGGTTTTTTAAGCACATCCACAGCCCCCAATCTGGAAGCCCTTATTATCATGTCCGGATCCGTGTAGGCGGTTATGAAAACCACCGGCAGGTTGTATCCTTTAGCCCTCAGCCCTTCCACCACCTCCACGCCGTTCTTACCTACCAGCCTTATGTCCATGATAAGTAGGTCTACCCGCTCCAGGTATTCCTGAAGGTCTGTAGGTTCTGTTAGAGTGATAGCTTCGTAGCCCTCCTTTGATAGCACCTTTCTTATAGCTAAAAGGACTGATTGCTCATCGTCAACCACCAGGACCCTTGGCATTTATTGGCACCTCAAAAGATATATGCGTCCCAGGACCGTTCTCAGATTCCAGATTTATGCTACCACCCAACATGTAAGCATACCTGAGGGCTATGGAAAGACCAAGACCTGTCCCACCCTTTTTGGTGGTAAAGAAGGGTTCAAAGACCTTTTCCCTTATGCCCTCCGGTATACCAGGACCATCGTCTCTGACGGAGAAGGTGAGCCTCTCTCCCCTTCTTTCCACCCTTAGCTCCACCTTACCGCCCATGTCTACCGCATCCATGGCGTTTTTTATAAGGTTGACAAGAACAAGCTCAAGAGCTCCCCTTTCCATGTAGAGCTCCATGTTTTCAAACTCACACAGAAAGTTTATACCCTTTTCCTTAACTATGGGCTCAAAAAGGTTTTTCAGACCCTCCACCAGCTCCTTCAGGCTAAACATAGATTTTACTTCCTTCTCCTGTCTTGCAAAGTTCAGCATATTCACCACAACCCTGTCCACCCTGGCTACGGATTGTCTTATTATGCCTATGTCCTCTTTGTCCCACTCTTCCAAATCCAGAAGGAGCTTTACTGGAAGCAAGGCGTTTTTCAGCTCATGGGCAAGCCCCACACTCATCTCACCCAAAAGGCTCAGCGTCTCCATAAGCCTGAACCGCCTTTCCATATCCTTCAGCTCCGTTATATCCCTCAGACTTGCCACTAAAAAGTCTTCCTTTGGCTGAGACCTATAAGCACATCTAACTTTTTACTCCTTCCTCTGAACTGTCCTTCAAGGTTTATGGCTTCCCTTTTTCTCATCGCACCCCTTACCTCCCATCTCTTACCTGCATCGCACAGAAAACAGATAAACCTCCTTCCAAGAAGGTCATGATAGCTGTATCCATAGTCACCTACCGACCTGTTTACGAAGACAATCCTCCCTTCTCTATCAAGCACAAAAACCATCTCCTCAAGAGAATTCAGAAGGCTTGAGAAGAACTCCCCCTCAAACCTGACGTTTTCAAGAAGTTTGTTTATATTCTCAAAACTCCTGTAAAGGTAGTCGGAGAAATCCTGAAGCTCATCCTTTTCCAGAAAGGATACTTTGTATAGTTTTCCCTCTTTTGCATCCTCTGCCATTCTGAGTATCTTTTTGAGCCTGCCTGATATCCTCAGAGATATGAATATGCCAAGAGAAACGCCAAGGGTGGCAAAAAGAAAGGTAAAACCTGCAGAAAGGAACTTTAAGGGCATTATAGAGCTCTCTAAGAAAGCGTGGTCTATTCTGAAGATAACCATGCCCAGCTTCTTTCCAAAACTTTCTATGTAGACCTTCTCTTCCTCTGCATTTTCTGGATAGTAGGTGCCAATAGGGTATTCCTGTGGAAGAGAATGAGCAACCACAAAGCGGTTTTCGTCGAGCACCGCCACATATTCTATACCCTTCAGACTCGCCAGAGCCTCCACATGTCTGTATACCCTCCAGTAATCTCGGTTAAGGAGAGCGGTTCTTATGTTACCCTCCTCCGCCTTTACACTCTGCACGATACTATCATTTATCTGGTTTCTCAGGAGATGCTCCGAATAGTGAGAACTGAGATAGGAAATAGGTAAGGATACGCAGAGTATAACCAGAAGAAAAGTTAGGGACAGCTTAGTGCCCATACTCAGGCTAAAGAGCCTTTCCTTAAAAGGCACCATTTCTTTTCACATAGTTTATCATTGACCTTATGGGCTCGTAAAAGTCTTCCTCCACAGTGGAAAAACCACTTATGCCAAGCGCTTCCAGTATCCTTTTGCCCTCTTCCTCCTCCTTCATGGAGATAAAAGCTCTTCTAAGCCTGTTTACCACCGATGGGTCAAGCCCCTTTCTGTAGACCAGAGGCTTTGTAGGATAAGGTCCATACCTTTCTATAACCTTGAGCTCTTTCTGAAGATTCTTGTCAAGTCTTATGGCATGCTCGTAAACGAGACTGTCCACACTTGCACCCTCCACAAATCCCTTATGGACCGCTATGAGTGATTCGTAGTGAGAGTACGTGTAGACTATAGGTTTAAAAAAATCACCTACCCTTATGCCTCTTTTGAGGAGCTCGTAGGTAGGCACCAAGGAGCCGGAGTTGGATTTGGGGTCGGAGAAGGCGTAGGGCTTTCCCGCAAAGTCCGTCAACCTTCTGTAAGGCTTTTCCACCCTCGCAACCACCAGAGAGTAATAGTAGGGCTTGCCTTCAAAGTTTAGAGGAACCACAAGCACACGGTATCCGTATCTTTCTCTACCCTCCACATAGGGTCCACCGCATATGTAGCCCAGGTCCACAAGCCCCATTGCAAGAAAGTAGTCCATCTCATCGTAAGACTTGGCAAAGACAGGCTTAAAGCTGAAGCCGGTCTTTTTAGAAAGATACTCCACAAGTGCCTGAATACTCTCCGTATCCTCCCTGGTTATGACCGCAGTGAAGCCTATCCTTATCTCGCGGGCGTGCAGGATAGCTACAAGAAGTAACAGGAAGAGTAGCTTCATATTCTAAAATATAGGATTTAAGGTCTGGTATTGTCCTCGTAAGGCTTGCATTGAAGGTTGTTTATGAAGAAAGTGCTTCCATCCCTTCTGGTGCAGCGGTAAACCTCGTAAGGAGGGCAGTTCTTTGCCTCTACCACCAAAAGCCTTCCGCCCTCCACCCTTATGGAACATCTTCCACACACCGCAGGTCTTAGAGCTCTGGGGTCAATTGTGGGAACACAGGACAACACCTCAGAGCTATCGCTCTCACCCGCTTTCCTTGAAACCTCCACACAGGAGGTCAGGATAAGAACTGAGAGGATAAGAACCATGCTTATAGTTTAACATAGGGGGCATTGAGCCCCCGGAAGTCAGAAGAGGAAGCCCACCTCAATACCAGCCCTTGTCTGACTCTTCTTGTTATTTACAGTAAAGGGGTTGTCCGCTTTAACATAAGAGAGTTCAGCCCTGACAAAAAGGGGACCCTTCGTGTAGGAAGGTGTGAGGGTAAATGTCCAGCCCTTATTTCCATCTCCGAGACCCACAAGGTCTGTGCCACCTGTGTCCGAGTTGTCTTTGAAGTATTCAACCCTTCCCGATAGCTTGAAGGGTTTAAAGTCGTAAGAAAGGTGGAGGGCACCACCGCTCGCCTTAGCCTTTGCCGGAACATGAGCTTCTGCGTCTCTTGGTGCTTCCACATAAGTAAAGTCCATACCGAGAGACAGACTGCCAAGGTTGTATGAGGCAAGAAGGTTAAACTCTCTCTTATTGGCAGGTAATGCGGTATCGTTTGGTCTTGAGCTTTTGTCCGGGATGAGGAAGCTAAAAGATATAGAGCCATCTTTTATGGGGGTAAAACCGAGGCTTCCTTCAAAGGCTGGCTTTGGGTGGGTGGTGCTGAGGGTGTAAAAGCCATCATTTATACCCGCCTTTACAAAAAAGAGGTCTGTGGTGTAGGTAAGTCTCACGCCGTTGTTGACCACTGGTTGCATGTTCCAGACCAGACCCCTCTGTATGTAGTTGTTGAGGTAAGTGAAGGCGGACTCGTAGCCTATGATGGTGGGCAGTTTACCAGCCTGAAGGGAAAGCCCTTTCATGGGGGCGTATTCCAAATAGGCCACCGGCAATGGGCTGAAGAGGTCGGTTGCATCCGAGGTCTTTCCTATACCCACTCCCACCACGGGCACGCCGTAGGCACCACCTATCAGGGTAAAACCGAAGGGCTCTGCAGGTTTTGATAGGTTTAGCAGAGCAGAGCCTACGTCGTATCTTGTTTTCTTGCTATCGGTTCTGTTCGCGCTGTGGATAACATAGCCCGTCAGAGCACCGGTTATGTTCAGAGTGCCAAGAAAGTCCGTCTTGAGCTCAAGGGCTTTTGCACTTCCAAAGCTTCCAAGAAGGGCAGTGATAAGGAGAGCCTTTTTCATGGTTTATACCTCCTTAAGAGATGTTGTAAGCACTTTCACCGTGCTGGGACCTGTCAAGCCCCGTTATCTCCTCCTCACCGTTCACCTTAAGCCCGTGGGTTGCCTTTGCCACGAAGAATATGACCGCGGTGAGGACACCGCTGTAAACTACGGTCACGATTACTGACTTTATCTGCACGAGGAGCTGTGCTGGGTTTCCGTAAAGAAGCCCCTTACCCGCCTGATTGATGGAAGGGTCTGCAAAAACACCTGTAAGCAGGGCACCTATGATGCCTGCCACGCCGTGTATGCCAAAAACATCAAGGGCATCGTCATAGCCCAGCTTTTGCTTTACCTCTGCCACCATGAAGTAGCAAACCACACCCGCAATCACACCTATGACCACCGCACCAACCACATTTACAAAGCCAGCGGCTGGCGTTATAGCCACCAGCCCCGCTATAACTCCAGAGGCAAGACCAAGCACAGTAGGCTTTCCTCTGTGAAACCACTCGGCAAACATCCAGCCCAGAGCAGCCACTGCAGTGGCTATGTTGGTGTTGAGCATGGCAACAGCTGCAAGGCTGTTGGCACCCAGCGCAGAGCCCGCATTGAAACCAAACCATCCAAACCACAGAAGCCCACCACCTAAAGCCACCATGGGAAGATTGTTGGGAAGAAGCACCGCCTCCTTTCTCCTTCCCAAGATAAAAGCACCCACAAGACCTGCGATGCCTGCATTTATGTGGACAACGGTTCCACCTGCAAAGTCAAGGGCGCCATCCTTTGCCAGAAAGCCCCCACCCCATACCCAGTGGGCAACCGGCACATAAACCAGACTGACCCAAAGAAGGACAAAAATTATCCATGCGGAGAACTTGAGCCTTTCCACAAAGGAACCGCTGGCAAGGGCTACAGTTATGGCGGCAAAGGTTAGCTGAAACATGGCAAAGAGAAGCTCGGGTATCGTCCCCTGAAGACTATCTATCCCCACACCCTGAAGGAAGAGCTTGGAAGGCGCACCGATAACACCCCCTATGTCCTGCCCGAAGGCAAGGGTATAGCCGTAGATTATCCAGACCACAGAGGCAATACAGTAAGCGACAAAGGACATGGCTATGGTGTTTAGGGTATCCTTCTTTTTTGCCATACCACCATAGAAAAGGGCAAGTCCTGGAAGGGTCATGAGCATCACAAGGGCGGAGGACACAAGAATCCAGGCGGTGTCACCCGTGTCCAGCTTTGGCGCCTGCTCCTGTGCGAAGGAAAGACTTACCAGCAGTAATGGTATAATACTTCCTGCGCGACGCATTCTATTACCTCCTTTGCCCCGCATAGGGGCGGGGCGGTTTTTTTAATTAGATATCAAAGTAAAGCTCAAACTCCTTCGGATGGGGCATAAACCTTATCTCGTCAATTTCCTTCTTCTTGGAGCTTATCCAGATTTCTATAAGCTCCTCGGTGAATACCCCACCCTTCAGGAGAAACTCGTAATCGTTTTCTAAAGCTTTCAGAGACTCTTCCAGAGAGCCGGGCAGTTGGGGTATGTCCTTTAGTTCCTCCGGTGGCAGAGAATATATGTCCTTGTCGAAGGGTTCTCCAGGGTGGATGCGGTTTTCTATACCGTCAATGGCAGCCATGAGTATGGCGGGGAAGGCAAGGTATGGGTTGGAGGTGGGGTCAGGGAAACGTATCTCTATTCTCTTTGCCTTGGGAGAGGGAGAATAGGTGGGTATCCTTATGGCTGCAGAGCGGTTTCTTGCAGAGTAGGCAAGCCTTACGGGCGCTTCAAA
>JBCNVH010000119.1:0-4657 GCA_039630295.1 Aquificaceae bacterium
TCTAATGTCTGAAGTGTCTTGTGCCGGTAAAGACCAGGGTCATGTCATACTGGTCTACAGCTTCAATGACTTCCCCGTCTCTTATAGAACCACCCGGCTGGATGATAGCAGATATGCCTGCCTGATGGGCTATGTCCACGCTGTCTCTGAAGGGTAAAAAGGCTTCAGAAGCCATCACACTACCTCTCAGGTCAAAGCCAAACCTCTGAGCTCTGGAGATGGCACACCTTAGGCTGTCCACCCTTGACACATTACCCGAGCCGATGCCCACCGTCCTCCTGTCCTTTGCGATTACGATGGCGTTGGACTTGACATACTTACAGACTTTCCAGGCAAAGAGCAGGTCTTTTAATTCTTCTTCCGAAGGCTTTCTGCGGGAGACCACCTGCAACTTTTCGTAGTCCAGTCCGTCCTCCTCCTGAAGGAGATAACCACCGCTTACCTTCTTTAAGTCAAAGGAAAGGGAAAAGCCCAAAGCCTGTAAAAGACGCAGGTTTCTCTTCTTTGAGAGCACCTCAAGGGCTTCCTCCGAGAACTCGGGTGCCACCACTACCTCAAGAAAGAGTTCTCTCAACCTCTCCGCAAGCTCCCTATCCACCCTGTCGTTGAAGGCAACTATACCACCAAAGGCGGACTCAGGGTCGCTCTGGTAAGCCCTTTCAAAAGCCTGCAGGAGGTCTCCAGCCAGAGCTACACCGCAGGGGTTGTTGTGCTTGACTATCACGCAGGCGGGCTCGGAGAACTCGCTCACGAGCCTCAGGGCTGAATCTCCATCCAGATAGTTGTTAAAGGACATCTCCTTACCCTGAAGAGCTTTTGAACGCACCAGACCCAGCTCCTCCAGCGGGTTTTCAAAGAGCCACCCCTTCTGATGGGGGTTTTCCCCGTAGCGCAGGGCACCGGACAGCTTGAGGGGGAGGGCGGAGTATTTCTGCGGCTGGTCTATTTCAAAGATGCGGGACAGAGCCTTTGAAATCAAGGCATCGTAGTAGGCGGTGAGAGAAAAGGCTTTTACTGCAAGAAACTTCCTTTCTTCAAGGCTGAGCCCACCCTCCTCTATTCTCCGGGCTACCCAGTGGTAATCAGAGGGGTCCACCACTACCGCTACACGGTAGAAGTTCTTTGCGGAGGCTCTTATGAGGGTTGGACCGCCTATGTCCACAAACTCCATGAGCTCCAGCTCGGTTAAGTCCTCTCTGAGCTTTTCTTCAAAGGGGTATAAGTTCACCACCACCAGGTCTATAGGCTCTATGCGGAGGCTCTGGAGCTCTTCTCTGTCCTTTTCCACCCAGTCTCTGAAGAGTATACCCCCATGCACCACAGGATGCAGGGTCTTTACCCTTCCCTCCAGTATCTCAGGAAAGCCCGTAAGCTCCTCCACAAGCCTAACCCTATAGCCAAGAGCCTTTATAAAGCTGGCAGTTCCACCGGTGGATACAAGCTCATAACCCTTGCGGTAGAGAACTTCAAGAAGTGGCTCTATGCCTTCTTTGTAGTAGACGGAGATAAGTGCCCTCATGGGTTTAAGATTTTACCATCGGGAACTGGCAGTAAAGCCCTCAGGATGGTGAGAGGTCTGGAATATATTCTTTAAAACATGGACCTTCAGCAGAGGATAAGGCTCATGTCCCGGCTTGCTTCCTTTGAAAGGGATGGAGAGCCTGACTTTGAAAGCTGTATATTCCACGCCTCCACACCAAAGGGGAAAGTGCCCATACTAAAGCTCATGCAGACCACCATGTGCGACAAAAACTGTGTATACTGTGCCTTCAGGAGAGATAGAGAAGAGACAGTCAGGATGGCACTCAGACCCGAGGAGGTGGCTAAGGGTTTCATAGAACTCTACAGGGCGGGGAAGGTAAAGGGTCTTTTCCTCTCTTCTGGCATCTTCGGAAACCCTGAGTTTACCATGGAAAGAATGATAGACAGCGCAAAGATACTCAGGGAAAAGTATGGCTTTAGAGGATACATACACCTGAAGCTCATGCCCGGCGTATCCCTTCAGACGGTGGAGGAGGCGGTGAAGGTGGCAAGCAGGGTTTCTATAAATCTTGAGACTTCAAAGGAAGAGAGGCTCAGGCGGATAGCAAAAGGTAAGAGCATCCTCAAGGACATGCTCCAGAAGATAGAATATGTGGACAGGCTTATAAGGGAAAGGAAAGACAAAAGCCAGATAACCCAGATGATGGTGGGCGTAGGTGAGGAGAAGGACCAGGAGATAATAAGGGCTGTGAATTTTCTCAACAGGCGATTCAGGCTCAGCAGGGTCTACTTCAGCGCCTTCTTCCCGGTCCCCGGCACGCCCCTTGAGAACAGAGCTCCAGAAAACCCCCTCAGAGAACACAGGCTCTATCAAGTAGACTTTTTAATAAGAGAATACGGGTTCAGTGCGGAGGACTTTGAAAAAATACTTAAGGATGGCAATCTTCCCCTGGAGAAAGACCCAAAAACCGCCTGGGCGGAGGCAAACCCACAGTTCTTTCCCGTGGAGCTGAACACTGCGGACTACGAGACCCTTATAAGGGTGCCGGGTATAGGCAGAGAGACTGCAAAGGAGCTAATAAGGAGAAGAAAGGAAAAAAGGATAAGCTCGCCCGATGACTTAAAAGGTATAAGAAACCTCTCCAAAATCCTCAGGTTTACGCTCCTGAGCGGCAAGAGTTTCCATCAGCCCAGTATGTATTCGTAGTTTTCTCTTTTTCTTATGACCCTGTAAGAGCCCTTTTCTACAAGCACCTCGCAGGCTCTCGGTCTGAGGTTGTAGTGCGAAGACATGGCAAAGCCGTAGGCACCGGCGGAAAGCACCGCCAGATACTCACCTCTTTCCACCAGGGGCAGTTCTCTGTCAAGGGCGAGAAAGTCTCCCGTCTCGCACACAGGTCCTACCACATCCGTTTTTATGTATTGTCTTTCCTTTTTCTTTACAGGAACTATGTGATGGTAAGCGGAGTACATGGCAGGACGCATAAGGTCGTTCATACCCGCATCCACTATCACAAAGTGTTTGTGCCCCTTGTCCTTCAGAAACTGCACCTGAGTCAGTAGCACCCCTCCGTTGCCTACCACTGACCTTCCCGGTTCAAGGATAAGCTTAGTCCTTGTATCTTTCAGCGCAGGCAGGATAGCCTCCGCAAGGTCGGAGGGTTCAGGGTTTGATTGTTCGGGGCTGTATTTTATACCCAGACCACCCCCCATGTCTATATACTCTATCTCAAAGCCGGACCTTACCAGCTCGTAGTAGAGCTCCACCACCTTCTGGACCGCTTCTATGTATGGAGAAACATCCAGTATTTGAGAGCCTATGTGGCAGTGGATACCCACCACCTTCAGATTTTTGAGCCTTCTTGCGTATTCGTATTCCTTCCTTGCAGTTTTTATGTCCACACCAAACTTACTCTTTTTCATGCCAGTGGATATGTAAGGGTGGGTCTTTGGGTCCACATCCGGGTTTACCCTTATGGCTATCCGGACCTTTTTGCCCAGCTTACCTGCCAGCTCATCAAGCACATCCAGCTCCATAAAGGATTCCACGTTGAACATGAGTATGTCCGAATTTATAGCATACTCAAGCTCTTTAAGGGTCTTTCCCACACCTGCGTAAACTATCTTTGAGGGTTCAATGCCCGCCTTAAGACTTGCGTAGAGCTCACCGCCGGAGACGATGTCCGCACCCGCTCCCTCTTCCCCCACAAGGGCTATAATCTGGGGGTTGAAGTTTGCCTTTACCGCGTAGCATATGAGGGCTTCCGGAAAGGCTTCTCTGTAAGCTCTTAGCCTTTCCCTTATGTAAGTGGCACTGTAAATGTAGAGGGGTGTGCCAAACTCCTCCGCAAGGGCTTTCAGAGAGAGACCTTCCAGATATAGCTCTCCTTCTATGTATTCGAGGTATGGGTTGTATTCGTTAATCATGGTTTCCTATTATAGCTAAAGTTTTGCACGGATTGAGCCTGTTTCTATCAACCTTATCTCTTAAAAGCCCTCCAAACCCATGATTGACAAAGTTCTTGTAAAAGTCATAGCCTTATTGAGGCTTTTTCAGGATGGCTGTTTTCAAACCTTTGATAGTCAGGCACTTTGTGAGTGTTTAACAGTATTTCGCCAAACCTCTGCAAAACTTTAACATAGATTGCTCGTCCTGTGTCTGGTAATTGACAAAGTGACCATTCCAATCCACCTGAAGCTACTCTTTTCACAAAAAGCCCATAAAGCCTACTGCCATGGCTAACGAAAAGCTTTAAAAACCTTGTCTTTCTCTGCGATGCTGGTTTGACATGCAACAGGCTCATAGACTTCTTGTTAGACAGAAATATAACCCTTGTCTGTGGGGTAAGCCAGAATAGGGTGGATGAATACAGCACTATGAAGCTCAGACAGATAAGCCTTGATGTGCCATCTGTGGTAAAGCTCAGGGGTGTGGATAGGAGGCTATAGGCATACAGGATAGGTGAGGCACTGACACGGAGAGAGTGGTTATAAGCACTAAGGAGCTAAGCAGGGGGCGTGTTGAGGACTACTGCAGGAGGAGGTGGGCTGTGGAAATTCAGATAAAGAGGTTAAAGTCTATGGGTTTGGAGGACTACAGGGTGTGTGGCATGTGGAGTTAGAGAGGGTAAGGGCTATGTTGAGTGGTTTGAGATTAGGTGAGTGGTTAAGGGTG
>JBCNVH010000012.1:0-15297 GCA_039630295.1 Aquificaceae bacterium
CTGAAAACATGGAGCTTTCCAGAGGGGTGAGAGCCTCCGGCACAAGCTCCGGTCTGAGTTTAAGGGTTCTCTCTATGGAATGCCATAGTTCCCAGAGGCTTACGAGCTGGTGGTTTCCCAAAGAGAACCTCCGGACCCTCATACCTCTGAACTCCGCAGGTCTGTGGTATAAATGGGTGAGCCGAGCCATCTCCGGGAAGGAGTCCCTTTTTATGCTCTCCGGTTCACTCAGCACGCCCGGAATTAGCCTTGAAATCCCCTCTAAAAGAACCAGAGCGAGAAGCTCACCACCCGCCAGCACAAAATCTCCCAGAGAAAGCTCCTCATCCGCAAGGGTGGACACTCTTTCATCAAGACCCTCATACCTTCCGCATATGACCGCTATCCGGTCAAGCCCTGATAGTCTGTCCAGGTCTTTTTGAGTCAGCTTCCTACCCCAGGGCTGGGGTATTATGGTATGAGGTTTTCCAAAGTTTTTCAAAAGGTATTCGTAAGCAAGGAAGACGGGCTCGGGTTTTATGACCATGCCCGGATGTCCGCCGTAGGCTGTATCATCCACCTGACCTTTGGAGGCAAAGCTCCTTATGTCTACAGCCTTGAGCTCGAGCAAACCCTTCCTTATAGCCTGTCTAACTATACCATACTGGGCGTAGCACTCCACAAGCTGGGGGAAAAGGGTAAGGACAAAAAACTTCATCCCAGAAAGCTCTCTACCAGACCTTTTGCCCTTTCCTGGCTGAAGCGGTAGTAAATGTCTATGGTGGTCTTAACATTGGAATGACCCGCAAACTCCTTGACCACCTCCGCAGGAAAACCGGCGTTGACCAGATTGGTTATGTAAGTGTGCCTGAAGCTATGGAGAGAGAAGGGAACCTTTATCCTCTGAGATAGCCTGTTGGTAAAAACCTGAAGAGAGCCAGCCTTTACCCGTATGTTATTTTCGTAGTCCTCAAGCCAGTGCTGGAGGTTCCGGTTTATGTTTAAAGTCTCTTCCTTTGAGGGACCTATTATGGGCACAAGCCTCTCTCTGTTTCTCTTGGTCACCTCCGCAGGAAGCCTTAGCCAGTATATATCATTCCTGTCTTTGTAGAAGAACTCCTTCCTCAGCTGGGCATACTCAGAGAGCCTTATACCGCTATAGAGGAAGAGGCTGTATACGCGCTCATACTTGGTGTTCCTTACCGCCTCAAAAATCCTACGGAGTTCCTCGAGAGTAAGTGCCTTTGGCGGTCTCTGTGGCTTTGTGGTAGAAATCTCTTCTCTGATTTCCTCTATCACCGCTTCCAGCTCGGAGTAGTGCTCCTTGCTCAGCCATCCCCTTCTGAAGGCGAATTTGTAAAAATGCTTTATGGCGGAGAGGTGGGTCAGTAATGAGGAAACTGAAAGGTTTGAGGCATCCACGTATGAATATACAGTCCTTGGTTCAAGGTCAAGAAGATTACCCTCTCCCTGTGCGTATCTCTGGAGACTATTGATGCACATCCTGTAGGTGGTAACCGTCCTCTGGCTCTTTGTCTTACTCAGGCTCTTGACCCAGAGTTCTAAGAGCTCTTCCATAGTTAACATTTTATTCCTCTCTTTTTCTTTTCTCCAGTTCCCTACGAAGGGCGGAGATTTCCATCTCCCTGCTCAGGAGCTCCCTGTCCTTTTCAAGGACAACCTTCTGAAGTTCAAGCTCCTTCTGGTTCAGAAGGTAATCCCTCTCTCTTAGAGATTCCTCAAGTTTTCTGATTTTCTCTTCCCTCTCCAAAAGGCTTTCCTTCAGCCTTTTCTCCTCTTCCTCTTTCTCCGAACACTGCTGTTTTACCCTTTCCAGTTCTCTGAACAGGAACTCCATTTCCTTTTCTCTTATTGCCAGAAGGGTGTAAAGACTTGAAAGTTCATGAAGGAGCTGCTCCTTTTGCTGTTCCTTCTGCATAAGGGCGGACATATAAGTGGCTATGAGACTTCCCTCAAGGGTGGACTTGAGGTTCTCAAGGTTAGCCTGAAGACTTTTTTCCTTTTCTTCCTTGGAGTTCCTTGCACCCTTTATGTAGTCCAGCTCCTCCTGGGTGAGATAGACATACCATATACCATCCTCCTCCTTACCGCCCCTCAGCACACCCGTCCTTATGCGGTTCTTGACCGTGTTTAGAGAAAGGTCTGTAAGGGTAGCGTATTCAGATGCCTTCAGTTTGACATAACTCATGATGCCCTCCATTAGTTGATTTGATACTATACTAAGTCAATTGCTATCATATGTCAACTGATGTCAATAGAAGGAGTGTTATGAAGAAGTGTTAATATAATTGCTATTATGTTAACATACAGCCCAACTAGCCTTCAAAAAACCTGCGGGGTGTCTAAGCGGGTTTTCCATGCGGTAGAATATGGGTATGTTTCCTGCGGAGTGGTGGAAAAGGGCGGAGGAAAAGGTTCACAACCTTCAGAGGGCAAGGGAGGGTCTGGAAGAGCTCATGAAAAGGCATCCGGAACCTCAGAGCCTTATGGATTATCTTAACGAGAGGCGGTTTATCCTCCTCCTTGAGCTCCTCGACCAGTCCGAGTGCATAAGAAAGTTCCTCATAAACCACCCGGAAGACTTCCAGAAAACCATACCGGGTCTGTGGTATGTTTTCAAGGGAAGGGATGATTACATAAGAGAGCTTAGAGAACTTCTCTCCGGAAGCCTATCCGAGGAAGAGTTTTCCAGAAGGCTTGCCTATTACAGGCACAGAGAACTGATGAGGATAATGGCAAAGGAAATCCTTCGCACCACAAAGCTGGAAGACCTTCTTTATGAATACTCCCAGCTACCGGATGCCATGCTACAGCTGTGCTATGAAAGGGCTATGGAGGAGATGAAAAGCCTGTATGGTGAACCCATAGAGGAGGGGGGAAAGCCTGCAACGGGTATGGTTGTGGGTCTGGGTAAGCTGGGGAGCTACGAGCTCAATTACTACTCGGATATAGACCTTATGTTCATCCACTCCTCGGACAAGGGGCAGGCAGGAAAGCTGAGCCTTGGAGAGTTCTTTTCAAGGCTGTTTCAGAAGGTTTTTAAGCTGATGATGCAGGTAACGCCAGAGGGCAAGCCCTACGAAGTTGACCTTGACCTCAGACCTTTTGGTAAATCCGGACCTATTAGCATGTCTTTGAGAAGTGCAGAGCTCTACTACGAGTCCTACGGAAGGATATGGGAAAGGTTTGCCCTTCTAAGGGCAAGACACTGTGCGGGAGATGAGGAGCTCTACAGGTCCTTTGACAGAGAGGTAAAAGAGCCCTTCGTCTTCAGAAAGTCGGTGGACTACAGGATAGTGGAAGAGATAAGACTGATAAAGGCACAGATTGCGGGTGAAGCCAGAAAAAAACTTCTGAGTAAACACAACGTAAAGACGGGTGAAGGTGGTATAAGAGAGGTGGAGTTTACGGTTCAGTCTCTGGTGCTTTTACTGGGAGGAAGGTTCCCCTTTTTAAGAGAGAGCAACACCTTCAGAGCCATATGGAAACTCAACCAGAAAGGCGTTTTTTCCAATGAGGAAGCCCTCTTTCTGGAGAGGGCTTACGAGTTTCTGCGAAGACTTGAACATAAGGTGCAGGTTTACAGCTGCGTCCAGACACAGAGCTTCTCCGAAACGGACCTGTCAAGGCTTGCAAAGGCTATAGAAATGGAAGAAAAGGACTTGATAGAAACTTTCAAAAAGTTTACGAGCGGAGTGAACTTGATATTTTCGAGCATAATGCCCTCAAAGGAAGAGGAAGAACTTCACCCTATCCAGCAAGCCCTTTTGAAAGGAGACCTGGAGGAGGCAAGGGAGACCCTGAAGAGTTATGGGTTTAAAGACCCTATAAGGGCTTTCAACATACTCTCCAGCTACATCACAGGAAGGGAAGGTATAAAGCTCTCCAATCAGGAAAAACAGGCTTTTTTAAGAATACTGCCGAGACTTATAGAAAGCATGTCCCAGTCCATGGACCCGGATGAGACCCTTTCTAACTTTGACAAGTTTTTCTCAAACCCCACCGGCAGGAAGGTTGTTCTCAGCCCCGCAAAGGAAGATATAAACAGGAGTCTCTGTAAAGTCTTCTCTCTGTCCTCCTATCTTTCTACCCTCATAAGCAGGCATCCGGACCTGGTGGAGGATGTGCTCACCCTATATCAGGATTTCCCCAGCAGAGAGAGCTTCAGAGAGGAGTTTGAAAAATACAGAGAAACCTTGAACCTTAGCCCCGAAAACCTTTACCGCCGGTTCAAGAGGATATGGGAAATCCGAATAGCCCTGGTTTACCTCGTGAAAAGGGAGGATAGATACAGGAAGCTCTTTGATTTTTTTGAGAAGCTGTCCGAGCTTTCAGACTTTCTCCTCCAGAAGCTGTGGGAAGACCTGCATATGAGCGATATGCTCCTCATAGCCCTTGGAAAGTATGGAAGTGGTGAACTTACCCTTGGCTCGGACCTTGACTTGGTCTTTGCCTGCGGCGGTGGGGGTGAAGAGAAGGCAAGAAAGGCGCAGGAGTTTATCGCCTTTTTAACAAAGCATACACCGGAGGGCTACCTCTATAAAGTGGATTTCAGGCTAAGACCCATGGGGGGAGCGGGCGATATAGCACCTTCCATAAATTTTTACCGAGAATATTTCCAGTCTCAGGCAAGGACCTGGGAGAGGCTTGCCTGGACAAGGTGCAGGTATATGGCAGGTGAGGAAAGTCTCAGAGAAGAGTTCGAAAACCTGCTCAGAACCTTCCTCTTTGACAGACCCTTTGGTGAGAAAGAGAGGAAGGAGATAAGGGATATGAGGTTTGCTCTGGAGGGGAACGCAAAAAAGGGAAAGGGATTGATAGACCTGAAGTTCTCCGCAGGTGGGCTCATAGACGCAGAGTTTATCATTCAGCACTATACTCTTTTGGAGAAGTTGCGTGAACCCTCCACAATCAAAGCATGCCGGACTCTCATGTTCAAACACCCACTCCTAAAGGAGGTCTACGAAGACTATACCTTCTTAAGGCTTGTAGAGACAAGGTTAAGACTATCCAAGGAGTCCGCAGGCTCGGTGCTTGGACCCCAGGAGATGAATAAGGTGGCAAACTCTCTGGGTATGCAAGCGGAAGAGCTCCGAGAACGAGTGTTAGATTCCATGAAAAAGCTAAGGGGGTTGTTCCTCGAGGTTTTTGATTGACCCCCTTTATCTTAAGTATTGCGAAGCTCAATCTCTTTAAAACTTTAGTTTGGTAAGTTTGTCTGGACTTTTGTTTTTAGGCATGAGCTTTCATGTATTCCTGTATCATATACTCCATCATGTCTCTGTGGTATAACCTCTCTTTCTTTAGCTTTTCTATCTCCATCTCCAGCTCATGGGTCATAGGATGGTGTTTTTCCATCTTATCAATCTCCGCATCCAGCTCGTGGTGTTTTTCGTAGTGGTATCTGAACTCTTTGTTTTCCTGAAGTAGCCTCTGGATAATCTCTTCCCTGCTCATTTCAGGTCCTCCTCTCTTGGTCTTACTAATATTAAACCACAAAGCCCGAGAAGATATCCAAGAAAGAGAAGCTCAAGTTTGGCTATAAGGAGGAAAAAGAGAAGGGAGAGGAAAAAGGGGAAAACACATAGAACAAAAGCCCAGAAGTATAACTTTGTTGCCCTGTAACTCCAGTAAGGGTCTGTTGAAGAGCTCAGGGGGAAAAACCTTCTCCTTATTAGGTAAGCTGAGGGCAGGCTTAACACACCTGTTAAAAGAACAAAGAGAAGGGTAGAGTAAAGCAGATTGGGATGGACCGGCAACTTAAAGTAGGGATACAGGGGGAGAGAGGCAAGGAAGGTAAGGGTAAGGGAAAACAGGAAAGCATAATAGAGCTGTTTTGCTCTTTTTCTGTAAATTTTTAACTTCTCCATATCAGTATGATAGAATATAAGCAGGTGAGGTAAAGGTATGCAAATAGAGGTTTTGAGTGAGGAAAGGCTGGAAGATTGGGCGGAGTTCCTGAAAGCCCTCGCCCATCCCATAAGGCTGAAAATCATATCCGTGCTTATTGAGGGCAGACAATGTGTTAAGAACCTGAGCGACCTTCTCCATACCTCACAGCCCAACGTCTCTCAGCACCTCAGCATACTCAGAAACAGAGGTATAGTGGGCTGTAAGAGGGATGGCTCTATCGTATGTTACTACATTAAGGACGAAAGGGTAGTAAAGATTTACCACATCCTTAGTAAGGAGGTGTAATATGGCAGGAAGCGTTCTGGTGCTGACTGAGAGCAACTGGCAGACGGAGGTTATAAACTCCAACACGCCGGTGGTGGTAGACTTCTGGGCTCCCTGGTGTGGACCCTGCAGGATAATAGCACCTATAATTGAGGAGCTTGCCAACGAGATGGGTGAAAGGGTTAAGTTCGGTAAGCTCAACACCGACGAAAACCCCAACATAGCCATGAGATACGGTATAAGAGCCATACCCACCATAATGCTATTCAAAAACGGTGAGGTGGTGGACACCCGTATAGGAGTTCAACCCAAGGAAGCTCTCAGGCAGATGATAAACAGCCATCTATGACGCAGGAGCTCTCCGAGGACATCCTTTACGATGCCATCATAGTGGGTGGTGGACCTGCAGGTCTTACCGCCGGTCTTTACTGTGCAAGGGCTAAACTTAACACCCTTCTCTTTGAGAAGGGCACTCTTGGTGGGCAGATAGCCATAACGGACCTTGTGGAAAACTACCCGGGCTTTCCTGAAGGCATAAGCGGTAAGGAACTAACACATAAGTTTAGAGAACAGGCGGAGCGCTTTGGGCTCCGCGTGTTGAGAAAAGAAGTGTCGAAAGTGGAAAAGGTGGGAAAAGAGGTATTCCTGCACCTCAGGACGGGCGAGCTCCTGAGGAGCAAGACGTTAATCCTTACGGTTGGCTCAAATCCAAGAAGGCTTGGTGTCCCCGGTGAAGAGGAGTTTATCAACAGAGGGGTTTCCTACTGTGCCACCTGCGATGGAGCTCTTTTTGAGGGTGTGCCCATAGCGGTGGTGGGTGGGGGTGATTCGGCTGCTCAGGAAAGCCTTTTCCTTACAAGGTTTGCCAGCAGGGTTTACCTCGTTCACAGGAGGGAGCAGCTGAGGTCTCAGAAACATCTTCAGGAAAAGGTCTTCTCCAATCAGAAGATAACCTTTGTCCCAAACAAAGTGGTGGAGGAGATAAGGGGTGGCGACTTCGTGGAAGGAGTCCTTCTCAGAGACACGAGAGACAACAGCCTCTCCGAACTGCCTGTGGAGGGTGTGTTTATCTTCATAGGTCTTGAACCAAACACGGCTTTCCTTAAGGGAAGTCTTGAACTTGACGATAAGGGATACATAATTACCGATGAGAGGATGAGAACTTCCCTGGAGGGTGTCTTTGCAGCAGGAGACTGCCGGAGGGGTGCTACGGGTCAGGTGGCAGTGGCAGTAGGTGAGGGTTGTATCGCGGCTATGGAGGCGGAGAGGTATATAGAGGAAAGGTTTTAGTCTAAGGTGTAAGCATGAACTACCAGAGAGGCTTTGAAACCTTCAGAGAAGCCACCAGGTATATGTTTGAGACCCCAAGCCTTTCTGATGTGCTTTTTGTGTTCCTAGGTTTTTCTCTTGCGGTTGGTCTCCTGATAATCCTGCCCTACTGGTGGTCAAAACATAAAACTGGGCTGGAGCTCAGGAAAGAGTTTTTCAATACGGGTAAAAACCTTGGACTTTCAGAGAGAGAGCTTTCTCTTCTCTGGAGGTGTGTAAAGGTAGCAAGAGAACCAATAAAAATTCTTCAGAGCAAGACAGTTTTTGAAAGATGTGTTAACAGGCTGGTAAAAGAAGACCTTTCCAGAATAGAGAGCATAAGCCAGATAAGGAGAAAGCTAAGGTTTGACAGCCTTCCCTGGTTTTTGCCTCTTACCACTACCAGAGACATAGACCTTTACCAGACAGGCTTTATAACCTTTGAAAAATTTGCCTATAGCTCTGCAGTCTGGGAAAAGAGCGAGCTTGAGCTACACTTAGCCCTACTTGACCTCCCCAGGGAGGAGATAAGGACGGGGAGCAAGGTTAAGTTTTCCTTTCTCAGAGAAGGTGACGGACGCTACTACTTTCAGGCGGAAGTGCTCAGAACATACCAGGAGGGCAGTAAGCTGGTTCTGGTCCTACCCCATACGGACCGGCTCTCAAAGATACAGCTAAGAGAAAGCCTGAGATGGCGTGTGAAGATACCTGCAAAAGTATACATATACTCTGACGCCACAAGTTCCCTGTTTGAAGTTCCTGGGAACACCCTTGAGGGCACTATAGAAGACCTTAGCACGCTGGGTGTTAGGGTATGTTTTCAGAGCTTTGTGGAGGTCAAGTTAGAAGACAGAGTTTACATAGAATTTCAGTTAAGGGCTCAAACCATAAAAGTGACAGGTTCTGTGAAAAACGCAAGGGACAGTGCGGAGAAAACATGTATAGGGGTGAAGTTCAACAACCTCAGCAAAATGGACGAAGACCATATAAGAAAGTTCATAACCGATGAACAAAGAGAGCTCCTAAAAGCTTACAAGATAGGAGAAACTAAAGGAGGTTCCTCTTTTTCAGAGCTTTGATTATTCTCTTTCTTGCCTGTCTTTCCTTTCTCTTCTTCTTCTCGCTAGGCTTTTCGTAAAACTGCCTTCTCTTTACTTCCGTAAGTATGCCTTCTTTTTCCACTATCCTCTTGAACCTCTTGAAAGCCTTCTCAAAGGGCTCGTTCTCCAAAACCTGAACTATTGCCAACTTTTCTTCACCTCCTTAAGGTTTGGAGAAAATTATACCAAAAACCTCTTCAAGGTTGTCCACAAAATGCAGGTTCATCTTGTCACGCACATACTCGGGAAGGTCTTCCATAACCTCATCCCTGTTTTTAGAGGGTAGTATAACCTGATATATACCTGCCCTCTTTGCAGCCAGTATTTTCTCCTTGAGACCGCCCACAGGCAGGACCCTCCCTCTGAGGGTAATCTCACCGGTCATGGCAACATCCGTCCTCACCTCCTTCCCGGTAAACAGGGAAAGGAGGGCAGTCGCCAGCGTAACGCCTGCAGAGGGACCATCCTTTGGAACTGCACCCTCCGGAACATGTATGTGCACATCCACCTGAGAAAAGACATCCGGGTCTATCTGGTATTCCTCCGCCTTTGACTTTATGTAGGAAAGCGCCGCCTGCGCGGATTCCTTCATCACTTCTCCGAGAGAGCCTGTGAGTATGAGGTTGCCCTTGCCCCTGAATTTGGTAGCCTCTATGAGCATTATTTCGCCACCCACCTCCGTCCAGGCTAACCCTACCGCTATGCCTGCCATAGGTTTTTCCTCAGAAAGGATGTGTCTTTTAGACACACCAAGAAAGCTCTTTACATCCTGAGCCTTAACCTCAAAGGGCAAGGGCTCACCCTTTAGGCGTCTGAGGGCAAGCTTTCTGAGTATGGAGCTTATCTGACGCTGAAGGTTCCTTACGCCCGATTCCCTCGTGTATCCCCTGATAACCTCCAGAAGGGCATCGTTACTGAATATAACGTCTTCGCTCTTAAAACCATGCTCCGTCAGCAGCTTTGGCAGAAGGTGGTTTTTGGCTATAAAGACCTTCTCCTCCTCCGAGTAACCGGAGAGGTAAAGGACCTCCATTCTATCAAGGAGGGGTCTTGGTATGGTGTCCACACGGTTGGCGGTGCATATAAAGAAAACCTCAGAAAGGTCAAAGGGTAGACCTATGTATAGGTCCATAAAGTTTTTGTTCTGCTCCGGGTCGAGCACCTCAAGGAGGGCGGCCGCAGGGTCACCCTGAAAGGAAAGAGATAGTTTATCCACCTCGTCAAGGACTATAAGGGGGTTTTTTGTTCCCGCCTGTTTTACAGCCTGCACTATCCTGCCGGGCATGGCGCCTACATAGGTTCTCCTGTGTCCTCTTATCTCTGCCTCGTCTCTAATACCACCCAGAGATATGCGGACGAAGCGCCTGCCAAGAGACTCCGCTATGGACCTTCCCAGAGAGGTCTTTCCCACCCCCGGAGGACCCACAAAGCATAATATCTGCACCGTGTGGCTTTTGCCCTTTGTGAGCTTCTTTACCGCAAGATGCTCCACTATCCTGTCCTTTACCTTTTCAAGGTTATAGTGATCTCTGTCCAGTATCTCTCTTGCCTTATCTAAGTCGTATCTATCCTTAGTGCTCTTGTTCCAGGGAAGGTCAAGGACCCACTCGAGCCAGGTTCTGAGGACGCCCGCCTCCGCAACTTGGGATGTAACTGCTCCAGCCTCCTTATCTGCTTTTCAATCTCTTCTCTTGAATCTCCGGGAAGTTTTAGCTTGTGGAGCTTGTTCCTGTATTCCTCTATCTCCGCCCTTCTCTCGTCACCCTCACCCAGTTCTTCCATTATAGCCTTCAGCTGTTGACGGAGGAAGTATTCTTTCTGCTCTTTTTCTATCCTTTCTCTTGCCACACCCCTTATCCTGCTCTGAACCTCCAAAAGCCCCACCTCGCTCTGAAGGAGCTGGTGGACCAGCTTGAGCCTTTCTAAAGGGTCTAAAGTTTCCAGAACCTTCTGAGCTTCCGAAGCCTTTATTTCCAGCAGAGAGGCGGTAAGGTCCGCTATCTTACCCGGCTCTTCCAGGTCTTTTATGAGCATGAGAAGGTCTGGTATGACCTGTTTTCCAAAAGACACGGCGGTATCCAGCTGTTCTTTTACTGACCTTATGTAGGCTTTTATCTCACTGGAAAGGCTCTCCGGGTCAGGCTCTCTCTCCTCTATGGGTTCAAGGGTGGCGGTAAAAAAGTCTTCTCTGGGCGTGTATTCTATAAGCCTGCCTCTTTTTATCCCCTGAACGAGAAGCTTGAGCCTGTTTTCCTCTATGGGTGCGGACCTTATAACATGAGCTATGGTGCCCACGCTGTAGAGGTCTTCTCTACCCGGTGTCTCTGTGGATTTGTCTTTCTGAAGCACAAGGAATATGAGCCTGTCTCTTTTTAGAGCCTCTTCCACAGCCCTTATGGAGAAGCCCCTGCCCACAAAAAGAGGAACTACCATGGTAGGAAAGACCACCAGGTCTCTCAGGGGCATGGCGGGCAGTTCAAGTATGCCTGAAGGGACCTCGGGAACTCTGATAAACTCCTCCGGTAACATGCTCGCCTCCTATGAAAAGAGTTCCTCCACAAAAGCCTCTGCATTAAAGGGCTGTAAGTCTTCTATTCCTTCCCCAACCCCTATGAGTTTTATGGGAATGCCCAGCTCCTTACAGATGGGGACAAGGGGACCAGCTCCGCCCTTTGCGGAGCCATCCAGTTTTGTAAGCACTATGCCTGTAACCTCCACCGCCTCCTTGAAGACCTTTGCCTGCTGTAGAGAGTTTTGACCTATGGTGGCGTCCAGCACAAGAAGGGTCTCGGTGGGCTCCTCCGGAAGGAACCTTTTTATGATGTCTCTAATCTTTCTAAGTTCTCTGATAAGCGGTTCCTTGGTGTGAAGCCTTCCTGCGGTGTCTATGAGAACTACCTGATAGCCTTCCTGTTCTGCCCTCTGCATGGCTTCGTAAACAACCGAAGCAGGGTCAGCACCTTCCTGCTTTTTTACTATGTCTGCGCCGCTCCTACGAGCCCATACTTCCAGCTGTTCTATAGCTGCAGACCTGAAGGTATCCCCTGCCACAAGAAGCACCTTCCTGCCCTCTCTTACAAAGCGGTGGGCTAACTTACCTATTGTTGTGGTCTTTCCTGAACCGTTCACCCCAAGGAAAAGGTATACGCTCCTACCCTGATGGGGTTCTCTCAATCCCGCCTCACATCTAAGCAGTTGTTCGCGCATAAGCCTTTTAAGGGAAGTGGATAGCTGGTCGGAGGTGTTGAGTTTTTTCCTTATGGCTTCCTTTCTCAGTTCTTCCACAAGGTAGAGGGCGGTCTTACTTCCCAGGTCAGCCCTTATGAGCTTCTCCTCAAGCTCTTCAAAAAACTCCTCATCCAGCTTCCTGCCAGCCAGGAGTATACCAAGTTCCACCGCTTCCTTCGTCTTTTTCAGACCCTTGCGTAACCTTTCAAGAAAGCTCTCTCTCTGTAGCAGACCAAGCTCCTCTTTTATCCTCCTTATGGCTTCCTCCACCTCTCCCCTTTTGATGGGGGGTGTAAGCTTCATCGCTCTCTCAAGGAGTTCAAGAGCTCCCTCAGGTTTCTTTGCCTGCCAAAGGAGAAAACCCGCCTTTTTTAGGTTTTCCCAATCGCCAAGCTTTGCGTATTCTCTGGCTGACTTTTCCAGCTCACCAACCCTCTCGTATATGAGAGCCTTTTCCTTTGCGGTGGCAAGCTCCGGGTCGTAGTGCTCTATGAGTTGATAGGCGTAGTAGTATTTACCCTCCTCCATGTAGAGCCTGAAGAGGAGACCGCGCAGTTCGGGGTTCTCTTTAAAACCCTCCAGTATCTCTATAGCCCTTTCCTTCTTTCCCTTTTCTATTAGGGAGAGTATGGCGTTCTTGTCGCCCCTTTCCGCAAGTTTTTCCTCCTGAGACTTCTTCCAGAAGAGCATGGATTTAATATTCTAACACCGCCCTGCTTATTTCTCTCACGCTCTTTGCCAGTTCCTCCAGCCTTTCCTCACCCGCAAGCCTGACAAAATGGCTACCTACTACCACGCCCTGTGCAAACTTACATATTTCTCTTGCCTGCTCCGCCTTGGAGATGCCAAAGCCTACCACCACCGGTTTCTGACAGACGGAACGGTAGAGTTCTATCCTCTCCCTGAGCTTTTCGATGGGCAGGCTTTCCCTCGCACCCGTCGTTCCTGTAAGAGACACAAAGTAGACCATGTGGTCGGAGGTATGGCATATAAGCTTGAGCCTCTCGGTTGTGCTGGTGGGTGAGGCGAGAAAGACCAGCGAAAGCCCCAGGGAGTTGCAGACTTCTTTTAGCTCCTTGCCTTCCTCCGGTGGAAGGTCCGGCACTATAAAACCATCTATACCTGCAGTCACCGCCCTTTTGCAGAAGTTTTCAATCCCTGCCCTGAAGATAGGGTTGTAGTAGGTCATCAAAAGAAAGGGGACGGTAGGAAACTCTTCTCTTAGCAGACGGGTAAGTTCAAAAACATGGGCGGACTTTATACCCCCTTTCAAAGCTACCTCGTGGGCTTTCTGGATGGTGGGTCCATCTGCCACCGGGTCCGAAAAGGGAAAGCCTATCTCCAGAAGGTGGGTGCCTTCTCTAAGGATTATCCGGAAAGCCTCAAGAGAAGTTTCATAGTTGGGATAACCCACCATCATATAAGAGAGGAGAGCTCTTTTCCTTTCCTTCCAGAAAGCTTCAAGCCTCATCTATCACCTCTAAGGTTTATCCTCTCGTAGACCCTTCTCTTAAACATATGAGCCTTAAGAGTAGAAGCATAGACCACCTTTAGAGCTTTCCAGCTCGCCATGCATTGGACAGGATTTAAAAGGCTAAAGGTAGACCTCTTTGGGTTGAAGGTAAAAAAAGACTTATCAAAGTGTGGATATAATTTCCTAAACAGGTTCAGCTCATAGCCGGGCACTGGCATTTTTTTGGTATTCCTTACCCATTATTATAGCCAATAAAGAGCAAAAAATCAAATGTCCTTGGAGAGTGTTTGAAAATTCTCAAGTATGCGTAGGACAAGGACTTTATAAGGTAAGGAGGAAAAGATAAAAAACTAAAGTTTTGCAGAGGTTTAGCAGCCTGTTGTTAAATGCCTAAAGTATGCCATACTAAATGGTTCGAAAATAGCCATCTTGAGAAAGCCTCAGCAGGGCTATGACTTTTACAGAGGCTCTGTCAATCATCGGTTTATTGAGGCTTCAAAGGATAAGGTTGATAGGAATAAACTCAACCTGTGCAAAACTTCAGTAAGGGTTGTACTCGCCAAGCATGACCTTCTATTATACTAAGCTCTACCACATCTTCACAAAAGAAAGAATGAAAAGAATTTACTTAAGACTCAGACAATACAGATAGGACAAAAGCAGGTGGCATAAGCTGATACGGTTTTGTGTTATCTGTGTGACCACTACACATTCTTACCCTATCCACATACTTCGCACGCCTGCAAAGAGTCTTTTAGCAAGTGCGAGCGGTGTAGAATTCAGGTGTAAGGAGAGAATGAGCAGGGCGGTAATTGCTGGTAGGAGATTTTAGGCTTCTTTCATGCTTTAGGTTTTGATACCGGTCCTATGCAAGGCTTTGTGCAGCAGGATTTATGCGCTTCTTTAATTTCTTATAAAAGTATTCGAATATTATATAATAACCTTAGCAACCTAAACTGAGCCATGGGTAAAAATGTAGTTTACTCAGTACTTATAGAGATTTCCGCCATAAGTATGTTCTTTTACATAAACACCTTCTATCAAGTGCTTATAACCTTAGCCCTTCATGGCATTGCCTGTGGCTTGATAGCCTCCTTTCTACAACTTCTGCTACCAAAGCGTTACAGAAAAAATAAGCTAAGAAGCTTTATATTACTTATATCTCTGGGCTTTTTCCTGTTTGTACCGGGTTACATAATGCTTTTGCTAATGGTTCTGTACCTTTTGAGACGGCAAAAGACAAAAACCTCCTCAGAAATAGAAACCCTCTCTCTTGAAGAACTCTTTATGAGCAATATAATTCTTAAGACTAATACCTTTGGTGAAGCTCCTCTGTATCTTTTAAATACACTCAACAGTGTTGGAGAGCAAAAGCTAAGCTCCATATCTTCCCTTATTGCTGACGCGAAAAATCCCCGTATTTTGGGACACGTTTCTAGAATCATAAGCGGTCAACACGATGAATTGAGGTTGTCTGTATTTTCTACGCTTCTTCGTTTGGAAAAGTCTATACAGGATCGGATAAATGCGCTAATTCAGAAGCTCGAAGAAGAAGATTCAGAGGAGAAACGGGTTTTTCTTCTGTATGACCTTTCACGGAGCTATTACGACCTTGTTTACTTTGGCATACTGGACAAGGAGCTGGAGAAGGTGACTCTGAAAAAAGCTGAAGAGTATCTACTACAGGCTATGGAGAAGAAAGAACACGTAGAATTTTACATACAAATGGGCAGAATTGAACTTGCAAAGGGTAACTATCCCGAAGCAGAGAAAGCCCTGACCAGAGCCAGCCAGCTTAACAACGTGCATCCCTTACGGTATATGCCCTATCTCGCAGAGGCTTACTTCGGAATGGGTTACTACGACAAGGTGAAAGAGATCTTCAGCAAGAATGCGGAATACCTAAGGTATTCTATCAACCCAGCCCTGTATTACTTGGAGGCCTTCTGGGAACCAACCCATGAGAGTTTTAATTGATAGAGGTAGACCACAGATTTTGCTAGTGGCTGA
>JBCNVH010000120.1:0-22417 GCA_039630295.1 Aquificaceae bacterium
GACATGCTTATGAACCACTGGGGTGTTGCCCTGAATATAACCGGATTTTTACACCTCCAGCAGTGGGGGTAGGAGTGCTTTATTTTACCCTGCCATAAGAGAAGGCTTCTTGACCTTAGGTCTTCTATTATTAGCGGGTTAGCCTCAAAAGACCCTTCTACCCCTGATAAACTTAGGTGCCTCCTCTGTAAACCTTCCTTCCTCATCCAGAGGTGCAAAGGGTTCAAGCCCGTATCTTAGACCCACCGTGTAGTCCTCCCATCCCCGTGTCCAGGTGCCATATGCACAGCCCAACCCATGAGACTCCACAAACTCCAAAGGATATACCTTGTTAATACCCCCATCAGGTAAAGGTATTCAAGACCCACAAGCTCTTTTCCTTTCACAACCTTTATAACCTCGCCCTCCGAGCCAAAGAGAGGCTTAAGATTTCAAGGAGCTCCTTGCCACCACATAGGTCTCCTCGCCTGCCCTGTAGAACATACTCGTATTCTTCACCTACCATGACGCCCAAGTTGGCGGGAAGGGTCCAGGGGGTGATAATACAGGAGGAGGTAAGTTTTTTCACAGCCTTTAAGCGGGAACTTCACATATATCTTGGGTCTTCCTTCTCGTAGTATTCCACCTCCGCCTCTGCCTCTGCGGTCTTGTCGTAAATACACCGGTCCAAACGGGTTTTTTGCTCCTTATGACCGCACCCCTTTCAAAGACCCTTCCCAGCTCCCTTATCTTCCTGAGCCTGATAGGAAGGGTCCATGGTTACATAAGGGTTTTCCCAGTCCGCAAGCACACAAGTCGCAAAAATTCTTCTTTCTGAACCTTTACAAACCTACGGGCGTAGTCCTTACAGAGCCTTCTGAACTGCACCTTTCCAATGTCTTCCTTTGAGAGTTTCTTCTCCTTTAGCTCCTTCTCCACCTGCTGTTCTATAGGAAGCCCGTGGCAGTCCCCAACCGGGCACAAAGTCCACATCGTAACCTGCAAGAAGCCTGTATTTAACTATCACATCCTTTAGAACCTTGTTGAGGGCGTGCCCTATGTGGATGTGTCCGTTGGCGTAAGGTGGTCCATCATGAGGACAAAAAGAGGCTTTCCTCTGTTTCTCTCTCTGAGTTTGTAATAAAGACCCTGCCACTTCTCGAGTATCTGTGGCTTCTCTCCGGGAGGTTTGCCTTCATTGGAAAGTCTGTTTTTGGAAGGTTCAGCGTCTCCGCAGAGTCCTCCGCATGGGTATATTATACGCACATACTCACGCAAAAACTTAATTTACCCGTATACACCAAAGAATTATAATTCAAAGTTTTGCATAGGATTAGTGAGCTATTGTCAAACATTCACAAATGCTTGACGATCAAAGGTTTGAAAACAGCCATCCTGAGAAAGCCTCAACAAGGCTATAACTTTTATAGAGACTCTGTCAATCATGGCTTTGGAAAGGTTCAAGGGACAAGGTTGATAGAAGCAGGCTCAATCCATGCAAAACTTCAGCTTCTCCTCTCTTTACCAGCTGTGTGTTATACTCTTTCCAATCTCTTCTCATGGGGTGTATTATTTCATAATAACAGCACAGAAAAGGAGGTTCACCAATATGACCGAAAAGGAAAAATATGAAAAGATACTCCAGAGGGCACAACTGACAGACCCAAACCTTAAAATAGAGTTTGTCCTGCTTGACCTAACACCGAGGTGGATGAAGTGCAGGAGGACAAAAAGGCTCGTCTTTCAGTTTCATAAGCTGGGAGAGGAGGAAGGCTTAACCGCTTGCGGTCAGAGGCTTGAGAAGTATCAGGTTCCTGCCCGAGAGGCAGGAAAATCTGGTAATAACTCAGGTTAACATGATGCTGGGAGGTCTTGGGCTTTTGGTCTTCTTTGACCTATGTCCAGGTGCTTTGGAAATATAAACAGATGTAATCCTTTGGAAGAGGGGGCATAAGCCCCCTTTGTTGATTTGGCGGTCATTACCCACTGGGCAAGCTGTTTTGCCTCCGCATCGGTCACGTTCTGGGGAGGCATTGGCACAGAGCCCCATACACCAGCTCCACCTTTCTTTATCTTGCCTGCAAGGTAGTCCACCGCATCCGCTCTTCCTGCATACTTCTTGGCTATGTCAGCGTAAGAAGGACCTACCTTTTTAGCCTTCATGTCGTGGCATGCCATACAGCCCTTCTGCTTGGCAAGCTGTTCGCTGGCGAAGGACGCACCTGCCCAAACCTACCACCACCGCAAGAGTTAAAGCTACCCTTTTCATCCTTGCACCTCCTTAATAAAGTTTATGATTGGTATTATAATACACTGGAAGGATGAAAAAAGGATGAAAATAGGAGTTACTTAGACTCGGGTGTAGGTGGGCTAACCGTTCTTAAAGCTCTCATGAAAGCCTATCCAGAGGTGGATTTCGTATATCTTGGTGATACAGCCAGAGTGCCTTACGGCGATAAGTCCGCTCAGACCGTCATAAGATACAGTCTGGAGTGTGCGGACTTTCTGTTGGGAGAGGGGATAGAACTTCTGGTGGTTGCCTGCAACACTGCCAGCTCTTACGCCCTTGATACTCTGAGAGAACAACTTTCCATACCTGTCTTTGGGGTTATAGAGCCGGGTGTGAGGAGGGCGCTCCGCACCACGCGGAAAGGTAGGGTGGGTGTGATAGGCACAAGAGCCACCGTGTCCAGCGGTGTATACAGAAAGCTTTTGGAGGCGGTTGGGGTTGAGGTTTTCCAGAAAGCCTGCCCTCTTTTCGTGCCCCTTGTGGAGGAAGGTATTCTTCAGGGTGATATGGCTAAAGAGGTGGTAAGGTATTACCTCTCCGAGCTAAAGGATAGAGACATAGACACACTTATACTGGGATGCACCCATTACCCTCTTCTGAAGCCTGTAATAGAGGAGTTCATGGGCAGGTCCGTTAGTGTGGTAGACTCTGCAGAAAGCCTTGCCCTTGAGCTGGAGTCTTATGTGGAAAATTCCGGCTCCTCAAGTCTTAGGCTCTTCTTCACCGACCGGTCCCCAGGGCTCGATGCTTTGATAGAGCTCATACTGGGTAAATCTGTAGACTACAAGCTCCTCACCCTTTCCTGTAAGCTTTAGCTCTCTGAGAAAATCCTCCCTTACCCTTTCAAAAAACCTCCTTACCCTTATGTCTCTGTAATCTCCGTAGGTCCAGTATAGAGGTCTGAAGGCTCCGTAAACGTAAAGATACTCTATCTCCGCATATACGCCCTCGCCCAGATAGAACCTACCACCCCTTTTTTTTGAAGAAGCCAGGATTAGGTGACTTTCCTCTACGTAGCCCGGGTCTATGTTTAGAGCCCTCCTTCCTTCAAGAGAAAAATGCCTCTCCCTTTCTCTTGCCCATTTCTTAAACTCTTTCAACTCTTCCCTTCTCATCAAACCTTTGAAGGAAAAGAGGACCTTATGTAGACCTTCACCCATTTCGCGCCCGTAGTATCTCTGAAGGCTCTGGAAGTAAAAGGGCTCGGATAGACGCTCTACGGGCAGGTCTGAGAGGAATTCCTGAAGGAGCTCTCTTTCTCTGTAGAGCAGGGATATTATGGGCTTTGCCAGAGCTTCTTTCACGCACCTTCCTCCAGGAGCTCGATGAGCTCTTTTTTTGTCATTCTGAAAGCTTTAGGTCCTTGAGAGAAAAGACCGAAGGCGAGCAGTATCCTGTCGTCCACCATGTAACCCCTTCTGTTGTTCTGTAGAACCCTTTCCATCTTCCTCAGCTCTTCCTTTGCCTTATCCTGAGACAGTCCTCTGTAAAGGGTAAGCTTCTGGAGGAGGGGTTCTTTCAGCTCTTTGAAGGTTTCTATGAAAGGTCTCTGTGGGCGTGCAGAAGGAGGGGCGGAGAAACCCAGATTCTGAAGACTTTCCTTCATGAGGTTTGCTCTTATGTGTCCTATGCCTTTTATGCCCGAAAGGCTTGCGTAGGCAGGGTTTATGCCATACTTTACCGAATGAGCAATCCTGAGCATATCCATAGAAGAGAAGGGATAAAAACCTCCCTCCCTTATCTCTCTGAGGGTTCTTAGGAGGTGGAGTGCGTCGGTGCCCAGATAGGAAAACTCGCCCGGCGGGTTTTTTATGTTTGAATACCTTGCGGTAAAACCCTCCACATAGAAAAGGAACTGCTCCGTGTTGTCCTCCTGACAACTCCTTCCGCAAGGAAGAAGCATGCCTCTGACCAGGTCCAGGTCTTCCTTAAACCTTTCCTTTCTCCTTAGAAACTCAAAGAGCCCCTCGAACCTTTTCATGTGAAGAAGGGGTCTTATGGTTATCATCAGCTCAAGACCAAGAGCCTTCCTCCTTAGGAAGTCCTCAAACCTTGTGGGTGGCATTCCTGTCCTTATGCAGAAAAGACCTTTTTCTGTAGGCATGGAGTTTTGGATGTAACCGGAGCTCCTCAGGAAGTTCTCCACCTTTTCTATCCTCTCTCCGCTTACTTTCCTGAAAGAGTAGGTATTTTCCAGATATCGCCGGTAGTTCTCTCCCTCATACATGTGGGCGAGAAGGAGGAAAAAGCTCAGCGTGTCAAGGTCTCCCTGCTCCATTGCGGCAGTTCTGAAAGAGCCCGTAAGGGCTGTTTCCAGTTCTTTCCTTAGCTCCTTTTCACCCGCTCCGTAAACCAGCATGTGAGAATAGCCCACATCCCTTATGCCCAGCCTTCCCGCTCTCCCTTCCATCTGAAGGATGTCGAGGCTGTCCGGTATAGCCTTCCACCTGCCGAGCCTTTTAAAAAACCTTACCAGGATTAAGACCCTGTCCGCAGGGAGGTTGACACCGTATGCCAGTGTCTGGGTAGCTATCAGTGTTCCGAGCTTTCCCTCCCTGAAGGCTCTTTCAATCTCTTCTCTCTCTTCCTTTGGCACATCCGCATTGTGGAAAGCTATCTCCGGTTCTCTTTCCTCTTCCAGGTCAAAGGGTAAGGTCTGGTTCATTATACCTATCCTTTCTTCCTTTGCCAGCTCAAGGAGCTTCCAGCCTAAGCTCTTTTTTGGAACAAAGAGAAGGACCCTTTCATCACCCTTTCTCAGAGAAAAGAGGGCGTTAAGAAGCCTGCCCGCAACCACTTCCTCCTGCGACCCCTCCCGTTCCCTTCCCAGACTTTCAAACTCCACAAGCCTTTTCACTTCTCTGTATAAAGGCACAGGTCTCCAGGCGCTCTCTATCACCAGCTCCGCCCTTATCCAGTCCGCAAGCTCCTCAAGCCCGGGCAGGGTGGCGGAGAGGCAAAGTAGGGGCAGTCCCTTCCTCACGCAGGTGGTTATCACTTCCTCCAGGATCTGCACCTTCCTACCTGATGAACCTCATCCACCACCACCGCCTCCACCCCTTCCACCCAGCTGGCAGAGTTTCTGAAAGCGTAAGCCAGATGTTCGTAAGTGCTAACTATCACGCTACCCCTTGGGCTTTTGAAGTTCTCTATTAGGCTCTCGCCGGTTCTTAGCTCCACATCCTTAGGGTAGTAAACCCTCAACTCCACCGCCTTTTCCTTTACCAGAGCTCTTGTGGGCGCAGTGTAAAGGAGCCTCCCCCTGAAGTTTTTCATAAAAAGGTAGGCTATAAGGCTTTTACCGGAGGAAGTGGGCGAAGCCACGAGCACACTGCCCCCTCTGTAGAGCCTGTAAAAGAGGGTCTGAAGTGGATTGAGCAGAGGGTAAGGTATGAGGGGGTCCACCGAGGCAGAAGGTATGAGCTCTTCCTCCAGAACTTTTCTGGAGCCACCTGTAAAGTAAAGCACCTTTCCCCTTGGTGGCTCAAGGCTGTAAGAGCTCTCCTTCAGAAGGTATGCCCTCAGAGCCTCTCCCATATCCTTTCCATTCTTTTGAGCTCCCGGTCAAAGATAAACTGTAGCTCGGGCAACCGCCTTATCCTTAGCCTCTTGAGGAGCTCCGCCCTTATGAGGGTGCTCGCGTGGTCAAATGCCTTCTTTGCCTCTTCCTCCTTTCCCTCTTCCAGTGTGGTAAAGTAAACCTTTGCCCTTTTCATGTCCTGAGATAGTTCTACCTGTGTTATAACCACGCTTGAGAGCCTTGGGTCCTTCATCTTCTTGAGGATAAGCTCTGCCAGCTCTTCCATGAGTAGTCTTTGCAGTTTTGCCCTTTTTATGTCCATTGTGATATAATAATCCATCACCTTGTTCCTGCCAAAGGGGCAGGGACCATTAAGCCCAGGAGGTAAAGGATGGCAAAGAGGTATTACAAAACCCTTCGAGAGTATGAAAGTGTGGTGGTCTTCAAGCCTACCCTTACGGAAGAGGAGCTCCAGAGAAAAGTGCAGGAAATCAAAGACTTTATCCAGAAAAAGGGTGGTGAGGTTATCAACCTGACAGACTGGGGCATAAAACAGCTTGCCTATCCCATAAAGGGCTTTAACCATGGAAGGTATTTCATACTGCACATAAGCTCTCAGAGGGCGGAGCTCCCAAATGAGCTTGACTTCCAATACAAGATAAGCGAAGATGTGATACGCTGGCTCAACATGCAGATGAAAAGTCAGGAAGGAGGAAAGGTTGCTCAATAGGGTTATAATCATAGGAAGGCTTATCAAAGACCCGGTTATAAAATACTTACCCTCCGGCACCCAGGTGGTGGAGTTTGTTTTAGCTTACAACAGGCGTTATCTCTCCGGTGAAGTGTGGAAGGAGGAGAGCCATTTTTTTGATGTAAAGGCATACGGAAAGCTGGCTGAAAACTTGGGTGCTCGCGTATCTAAGGGTTACCTGGTAGTGGTGGAAGGGAGGCTTACACAGGATAAATGGACAGACAAGGAAGGCAACACCCAGAGCAGGGTGCGTATAGTGGCGGATAGCGTGAGGATAATAAACAAGCCAAAGGTGGAAGAACCGGTGGAGGAGATGGTTTTGGGAGAGGAGGAGATGCTTCCCGAAGAGATGCAGGATAAGCCCTTCAATTCTAAAGATGACGAAATACCCTTTTGAGGAGGTTCAAGATGGAAGTAGTTAAAAGGTCTGCAAAGAAGAGCTGTCCCTTCTGCGATGCAAAAAGAGAACCAAGCTACAGAAACTATGAAGAGCTGAAAAGGTTCCTAACTGAACGGGGTAAGATAATAGGCAGGAGGCAGACGGGTGTGTGTGCCAAACATCAGAGGATGCTCTCAAGAGAGATAAAGAGAGCCAGACAGCTTGCCCTTTTACCCTACCTTGTGGCATAAGGAGGTAAGGCATGAAGGTGGTGCTCATAAAGGACTATGAAGGTTACGGCGTTTTTGGAGATGTGATAAATGTTAAAGATGGATTTGCAAGAAACTACCTCATACCGAGGGGTATAGCCCTTCCTGCCACTGAGAGTAATCTGAAACATGTGAAGGGCATACTATCTCAGAGGGCAAGGAAGCTCAGGAGAGAAAAGGAAAAGGCTCAAGAGCTCGCCAGAAAGTTGGAAGGTCTCATGGTGAAAATCCTCAGGCGTGTGGGGGAAAGGGGCAAACTTTTTGGCTCTGTGACCTCTCAGGAGATAGCTCAGGCTCTCCAGGAGATGGGCTTTGAGATAGACAGAAAGAGGGTTATGCTGAAGAACCCAATAAAAGAAGTAGGCATATATACGGTCACCCTCAAACTGCACCCGGAGGTTACCGTGGACATAAAGGTGGACATAAAGCCAGAGGAATAGGTTATATTTATACAACATGAGAGAAGTTTTCCTTGAAAGCAAAAGAGAGAGATCCCACGGACTTTTACTCTGGTTGCTCCTTTTCCTCGTGGGTGCAGGGCTTGGGCTTATCAAGGTAGACAACACCTTCTGGTATAAATCCGCAACCCTTGCCTACCTTTTGGCTTCTATCCTCTACCTTAGCACCCTGCTTCTGAGAGACAGAAACCTCCATCTTCTGGCTTCTTTCGGTCTTTCCTTTGGTCTCCTTCTGAACCTGGCGGGCATGGTGAGGAGGACCATACAGACCTATGAGCTTGGCGTGCCCCATCCGCCCTGGAGCAACCTCTTTGAAGCCCTTACCTTCTGGAGCTTTGTGGTGGGTGTCATATACCTGTTTCTGGAGAAGAAATACGGTGTAAGGCTTCTGGGTGCGGTTGTGGTGCCGGTCCTATTTGCTCTCTCCGCCTTTGCGGTTTTCTATGCTTCCAAGGAGATAGTGCCCCTTATGCCAGCCTTGAGAAGTTACTGGCTGTATGTGCATGTGGTTACCGCCTTTGTGGGTTACGCGGGGTTCACAGTGGGTTTTGGAGGTGCGGTTCTTTACCTTTTAAAGGAAAGGTTCCCTCACTTTCCTCTGCCTTCAAAAGAGCTTCTTGACGAGCTAACCTACAAGTCTATAGTCATAGTTTTCCCCATATGGACGGCTTCCATCATACTGGGTGCCGCCTGGGCTAACGAAGCCTGGGGTGGATACTGGAGCTGGGACCCAAAAGAGGTGTGGTCTTTAATTGTCTGGCTCTTCTTCGGGGCTTACCTGCATGCAAGACAGATGCTGGGCTGGAAAGGCAAAAGGACAGCCTGGATGGTGGTCTTTGGCTTTGTAACCGTCCTCATATGCTTCTTTGCGGTAAACCTTTTCTTTCCGGGTCTGCACAGCTACGCCACTGACTAAGCTACGAACCTCTCCGCTTCCCTTCTGGCTTCCTCAAGTATCTCCCTGATTCTCTCCGAACTTGTGTTTATCACCCTTGCCACCTTCTTCACAGTCTCCTCATCCCCCTTATCTTCCAAGAGGTCTATCAGAGAAAGTATAAAACCCAGAAGGCTGAGCCTGTTTTCGTAAGCTTCCAATATCTCTTTGTCCAGAACAAGGCTCCTTGCGAGTTCTGCAGGTTTCTGTCCCATTATCTCCCAGGAGAGCGAAAAAAGACCCATCAGGTAAGCCTTGTCCTTCATCTCTTTTGCGTAAATTTCCGCTAACTTCTCGCCCAGGTTTGCCCTGAAGAGCGCCCTTCTCCAGAGCTCCTTTTCCTCTTCCTCTAAGAACATTTCGGAGAGAGCCAGAACGATGGTAAACTTGGCTATGTTTTCAAGTCCAAGGTAGATGACCGCGTCCTCCACCGTGCTGAACTCTCTTGCCTTTGCAAAATAGGCAGAGTTCACAAACTTGAGCAGTTTATAGGTGACCCCCACATCCCTCTCTATCACTTCAACCACCTTCTTTATGTCTCTGGACTTTATGGCGTTGTATATCTGCAGTATGGTAGACTTTAAGAAGGATATGGTCCTTGTATCTCTTACCATGACGGGTCTTGACAGGTATACGCCCTGAAAGTATTCAAAACCCAGCTGGTAAGCTCTCTCGTAGTCCTCTCTGGATTCTATGTTTTTTACAATTATGCCCTTTTTCAGGCTCTTCAGTATGCTTATGACTTCTTTCAGCTCATCCCAGTTGTAAGGGTTGCTCTTAATGTCTATCTTGACAAAATGGCACTTATTTAAGAGAGGCAGGTAGTCTATCTTTTCAAAGCCAAAGTCATCTATACAGAACTTGAAGCCCCTTTTTATGAGGTTTTCTATAGCGTCCAGAACCTTGTTGGACAGCCTCTTGTTCTCCACCAGTTCAATACCCACATATTTGGAAGGTAGCAGGTCAAACATGGAGGCTTCGAGAAATATGGCGGGCACGTTCACAAAGACCAACTTTCCATTACCAACCCTCTGGGCTCCTATCTCCGTAAGCACATCGGTGGCTATACTGGTAGCCTTCAGCGGGTCAAAGTTCTCAGGGTAAGTGCCCGTTCTTCTATCCTGAAGCAGTATTTCGTAAAAGGCAATCTTTCCTTCCCTGTTGTATACAGCCTGTTTGCATATTACGTTCATGGGCTTATATTATAAAAATTCTCCAACATACACTGCAGAGAGCTGCCTTTAAACCTTTGGAGGTAGTTTATCACATACTTGCCTATTATGTCCACTTCTACGTTTACCATGTCCCCTGGCTTTCTTATTTTCAGGTTGGTGTTCTGATAGGTGTGGGGTATTATGTTAATGTGTAGGAGTTGACCCTCTACCCTGTTTATGGTCAAACTTATGCCGTCTATAGCCACAGAACCCTTTTCCACAAAGTAGGGCTCGTAGCCTTCCAATATCCTCACCACCAAAGACCAGTGCCCTCCCCTCTGGCTAAGCTGAGTTATAGGTGCGGTAAAGTCCACATGCCCCTGAAGTATATGCCCCCCGAGCCTGTCGGAAGCTCTCAGAGCCCTCTCGAGGTTGAGAAGGTCTCCAGGCTTTAAAAATCTCAGGTTGCTTCTTTGCAAGGTCTCCTCGGAGAGGTCAAACTCCAAAAGCCCACCCTCTAACCTCACAAGGGTGAGACACACGCCGTTTACCGCCACGCTGTCCCCCAGCTTCACCTCCTGAAGCCCGGAGCTCACTACCAGCCTCCCACCTCTGAGTTTTTCTACCCTTCCGAGCGCCTCCACTAGCCCGGTAAACATCAGAAGAGCACCTCCTCCGCGGAAAAAACAGGACCCTCATAACAGACCCTTCTGTAGCCCTCTTGCGTTCCTATCACACAGCCCAGACACACACCCCACCCGCAAGCCATCCTGCTCTCCAGAGAAAAATACATCCTGTGCCCACTTTTAAGGTTTTTAAGTGCTCTGAGCATACCCTTTGGTCCACAGGCGTGGACGACCCAGGAGCTGTCGAATTCTCTCAGAACTTCCGTAAGGAGCCCCTTCCTGCCCTTGCTTCCATCCTCTGTATAGAGTATGTATTCAAAACCCTCTTCTTTCAGCCAGAATTCCATACCCAGATGCTCTACCGACCTGCCACCATAGACAAAGACCACCCTTTTACCTTTTTCTCTAAGCTCCTTGGCTAAAAGGGTCAAGCCTGCAAGACCCACACCACCGCCCAGAAGTAAATGCTTTTGACCCTCGTAAGAGAACAGACCTTTACCCAAGGGTCCAAGGACCTGAAGGGTTTCACCCTCTTTAAGCTCTGACATGAAAAGCGTTCCTCTGCCTACAAGGTCGTAAAAAATCAGTATGCTCTTCTCTTCTTTGTCCGCCACTGCAAAGGCTCGCCTGCCAATAGGCTCAAGGCTGTTTGAGACCCTTACCATCACAAACTGCCCAGCCTTGGTTTCTTTTGCCAGCCCGGGTGCATAAAGTTTTAACAGGTATAGCCTACCAGAAACATGCCTGTTTTCCATCACAGGGCAGAGATAGTCTTTCATGCTTTTCTTTCCTTTAGAAGGTTATCTCCCAGAAGGTTAAAGGCTATGACCAGCAGGAAAAGGGCTACACCGGGGGCAAGTATCCAAGGGTGGGCGGACACTAAGTTCACATTCCGGGCATCGGACAGCATGTTCCCCCAGCTGGGGAAGGGCTCCTGTATGCCAAGCCCTAAAAAGCTCAGAGACGCCTCCGCCAGTATGTAGCCGGGGAAGGAAAGGGTTGCGGAGACTATGAGGTAGTAGTAAGCGTTGGGCAGGATGTGAACTCTCAGTATCCTTATCGTGCCCGCACCGTAAACTCTGGCGGACTGGACAAATTCCTTCTCCCTTAGGGAAAGCACCATGCCCCTTACCACCCTTGCCAGCCCCGCCCAACCGAGAAAGGAGAGGATGAAAATAACCATGAGAAAAACCTGAAGGCTCTCCATAGTTAGAGGAAAGACAGACCTTAAAGAGAGCATAAGGTAAAAGGTGGGCACTGCGAGGAGCACCTCCACCAGCCTCATGATAAACATGTCTACCTTTCCGCCGAAGTATCCGGAGATACCGCCTATAAGACTACCGAGAATGAAGGTTACACCCACACCCACAAGACCTATGGTAAGGGAAACCCTTGAGCCGTAAACGAGCCTGCTGAAAAGGTCCCTGCCAAGTTTGTCGGTGCCAAGGAGGTAGAGCTTGCAGGGTTCTTCTACTGAAAGCAGTTTCAAACCGTGTTCGGTTCTGGTGAAAAACCTCAGCCGGCAGGACAGGTTTCTGTCTTCTTTGTATACTTTAAATAGGGGGTCTTTCATCCTGTAAGGGTGCACATAGGGAAAGCTGAGACTTCCTTCTTTGAAAATATGTATCCTCGTGGGGGGGTGGAAGGGAGCTCTCCTGTCCTGAAGGGCATAAGGGTAAGGGGCTATAAGGTCCGCAAAGAGGGCGAAGAACACAAAAAGTCCTATGATGGTTAGGGGAAAGGTCAGTCTCACAGCCTTAATAGTATAAAATACTATAGCCATGAGTGTGCTTGTGTTTGTGAGCATGACACCGCTGGGTAAGGGAGAAAGCGTCAGTGAGTATGTGGCGAGGGTGGTGGACATAGTGGACAGGTCAGGGCTGGACTACATGCTTACACCTATGGGAACCATCATAGAGGGTGAAAGCTGGGAGGAAGTTATGAAGGTTCTGAAGGAAGGTTTTGAGGCTCTGAAGAGAGACTGCCCCCGCATATCCATAACCATGAAGATAGACTCAGCAGGGAGGGCAAGTCTGGCAGGCTCAAAGGCAAGGTGAGGTCCGTGGAAGAGAAGATAGGGAGAGAGATAAGAAAGGCGACCTGAGGTGGCTATAAGAAGGCTTTCAAAAGAAGATTTGAAGTATGGTTATGTTTACACCCTTTCCATGAAGGAATTTCCACCGGGTGAGTTTTTCCCCGGTCAGGAAAGGGTAAGGTCCGCCTTTGACCTTGCTCTGAAGACGGAGAAGGAAGGTTACAACCTATACGTTTCAGGTCCTGAGAGCGTGGGAAGAACCGTTTATGCTCTGAGCAGGCTTAGGGAAGCCTCAAAGGGTAAGAAAAAACCCGAAGACATCTGCTGTGTGAACAACTTTGAAAATCCTCTCAGACCCAGATACCTCCTCCTGCCAGCAGGACTTGGCAAAGCCTTCGCTCAGGACATAGAAAGAGCCATAGAAGCCCTGAAGGAAGAAGTTCCAAGGGCTTTTGAAAGTAAGGAATACGAAGAGGAGTTGGCGAGGATTACAAAGAACACGGAGGTCAGGAAAGAAAAAGTGGCTCAGAGCCTTGTGGAAGAAGCCCAGAGGTATGGTCTGGGTGTTGTGTTTACGCCCGCAGGTATAAAGCTCCTTCCTATGGTTGGCAGGAGGGTGGTTCCGGAGGAAGAGGTCTACTCAAACTCAAGGCTTCAGGAAAGCTACGAGAAGGCTCTGTATGAGTTTGAGGAAAGGTTCAGAGATTTTATAAGGGAGATGAGAGAGCTCGACCATAGGCTCTCGGACCAGATACTGGAACTAAGGAGTAAGGTGGCAGGCTATGTGGTGGACAAGGTATTTTCAAGGTTTGAGGCAAAATACCATTCTTACTATGGTCTGAGCGAATATCTGGACAGACTAAAGAGAGAGCTCGCTAAAAGTGTAGACCTTTTTCTTTCCTGGCACACTTCAAAGGGGAACCTTGCCTTTCAAAGGATGATAGAAAAATCACTTAACAGCTTCAGGGTAAATGTGCTCGTGGATAACTCAGATCTTGAAGGTGCACCGGTGGTCTTCGACGAGGTGCCTTCTTTCCAGAGCCTTTTCGGTAGGGTATTTTACACCGCAGAGATGGGTGTTCTCTATGCGGACCACATGAGCCTTTCCGCAGGCAGCCTTCACAGGGCAAGGGGTGGTTACCTTGTCTTAAGGGCAAACGACCTTCTGAAAAACCCGTTCCTTTGGGATGCCCTGAAAAAGGTGCTCATGCATAAGAAGGTTCACATGCCACTCCACCCTCTTGAGGATACCTCTCTGCCGGTGGTAGGTATAAGTCCTGAGCCCTTGCCCGCTGATTTCAAGGTTGTTCTCATAGGTGAACCTTACCTTTATTATTTGCTTTACAACTATGACCCCGAGTTTGGAAGGCTCTTCAAGGTGAAGGCGGAGTTTGACCCTGTGGTGGATGTGGGAGAAGAGCTTATCGCTTCTTTTCCGAGGATACTCAGAAAAATCGTGGAGGAAGAAGGTCTAAAGTATCTGTCCGCAGATGCCCTTTCGGAGCTCTTCAGGTATGGCGTGGAGCTCTCAGGAAGCAGGAAGAAGTTTAATGTAGTCTTCGGACATATAGTGGATGTGATAAGAGAAGCTCACAGTCTTGCGGAGGGGGAGATGATAGAGGGTGTGCACATAAGGAAAGCCCTAAAGGGGAAAGTGTTCAGGTCAAACCTTCTGGAAGAGAAGTTAAGGAGGGTGATAGAAGAGGGTAAGTTAATCCTGAGGCTGGAGGGGGAAGAGGTGGGTCAGGTAAACGGTCTGAGCGTGATAGAGCTTGGCGATTACAGCTTTGGAAAGCCTGTGAGGATAACAGCCTCCGTCTACACAGGCGACAAGGGAATAATCAACATAGAGAGGGAGGTGGAGCTGAGCGGACCTATACATTCAAAGGCTGTTCTTATACTGAGCGGTTATATAGGCAGGAAATATGGAAGGGATATGCCTCTGCACCTTTCCTGCACTTTAACCTTTGAGCAGAGCTACGACGAGGTTGAAGGCGACAGCGCTTCTCTGGCGGAGCTCCTTGCCATCCTATCTGCAGTTGCAAGGATACCCCTTAAACAGCACATAGCGGTAACGGGTTCTGTGGACCAGATAGGAAACCTTCAGCCCGTTGGCGGTATAAAGGAAAAGGTGGAAGGTTTCTACAGGCTGTGCAAAATCAGGGGATTTAAGGGTTTTGAGGGTGTGATAGTGCCTCAGAGGAACCTGGACAACCTTCTCCTGGACGAAGAGGTCCTCAATAGCGTGGAACTTGGTGAGTTTCATATATATGCGGTGGATGATGTGGACGACGCCATAGAAGTTATTACTGGCATGAAAGCCAGAGCCTTTCATAGGCTTGTGAAAAGGAAGCTTCTGGAGTTTTCCAGAAAAGCGGTAAAACCTGAAAGGAAAAAGCACATGTAATTATAGTATAGAACTAAAGTTTTGCTCTGTAAAAGTCATAGTCCTGTAGAGGCTTTCTCGGGATGTTTATTTTCGAATAGTTGATAGTCCAGCAATCTATCGTGCAAAACTTTAGTGTTTATGGTTAGGATAAAGAGCATGTTTATGAATGGTAATGTTGGCATGTTGGTGGTGAGTAGGGGGTGTGTAGATGTTTTAGAGGATATTGGATTATTGTTGGACAAAGCATATACTATATGATATGTTCTTTACCTTTTTGGTGCTGTTTTTTGTGATTTCAGTCACTTTAGCAGAAGAAGTTTTCAGGAATGTCTCCGAGAGACATCAGGTAATTTTCCTTCCCGAGGAACATACGAGCAGAGAAGACCATGAGTTTCAACTCAGGTTTATAAGGTTTCTTCACTCAAAAGGTTACAGGCTCTTTATAGCCATGGAGATGTTTCAACAGCCTTTTCAACCTATACTCGAGGATTATGTAGCCTGCAGAATAGAGGAAGAGGAAATGTTGAAGAGAACAGAATATGCAAGGAGATGGGGCTTTGACCCAGCTCTCTACAGAGATATATGGAAGTTTGCCAAGGAAAAGGGTATAAGGATAGTAGCCATAAACCTGCCCTCCGAGCTGGTGCAGAAGATAGGAAGGGAAGGGCTCGAAAATGTGAGGGACGAGAGCCTTCCCGACCCCATAATACCCCAGACCGAAAGAGAAAGGCGAGAACTTAAAAGAGTGCTTGCTTCCCATCCAAGGGTTGAAGAGAAGAGGTTTTTTGATGTGCAGAACGCCTGGGATAACGGCATGGCTCTTGCCATAGCGAGGCTCTCCGAAAGGTATCCCGAGCACAGGATAGTGGTGCTTGTTGGGAGAGGTCACGCGAGAGATTACGAAAGCGGTATACCCAGAAAGTTGAAAATACTCAAGCCCGAAATAAACATGAAAATACTAAAGAGGGAAGACTTTCAGAGAGATTTTCTGTTTTCAATGGATTTTTCCAGCGAAAGCTCATCCGCAAACTCTACCAAAGAGCCAAACTGCAGACCGTAGGATATACGGGTTATCTTAACGGTAGAAAAACGTCTCTTAAGAAGCTTTGCTATGTAGCTGGCGGTGGCTTCACCCTCTACGTTTGGATTTGTTGCCAGTATAACTTCCTTTGCTCTGTATCTTTCCACTCTATCGAGGAGGCTCTCTATACGGAGGTCTCTGGGCGATATGCCCTCTAAGGGAGCTATCCTCCCACCAAGCACATGGTAAACACCCGTATACCTCTCAAGCTTTTCTATGGCAAAGGCATCCTGAGGTTCCTCCACTACGCATATGAACCTTTTGCTCCTCCCTGGGTCAGAACATATCACACAAACTTCTCTGTCTGTGTAAATACCACACTCAATGCAGTTTTTTATATTCTGCGCCACCTGCTCCAGAATTTTTACCACCTCAAGTCTGTTTTCCATGGACAGTTTTAAAAAGTTATAGAGAAACCTTCCGGAGCTCCTTTCTCCATAGGTGGGTATTAGTGTAAGTTTCTCGAGGGCGGTCTTTATAGCCTCTGGAAGGGCGCTCTGATAGGACATGGAAAAATTATAGTTGAAGTTTTGGACGCATTGAGCCTCTCTGTCCAAGTGGTTTGCTAACTCATATCCCTTCCTGCTGGCGAGCTCCCTCCGAGAGAATATACTATATATGTCGGATGCTTTTAACTGTGATACTTCTAATTATCTTTTCTCTGGGTTTTTCAAAGGATTTCTGTATAAGGGGTATAGAAAACCCATATCCAGAGCCCTTTCTTGACTATCTTCTGAGAAAGCACACGGAGAGGGCAATTCTGGAAAGCGGACACAGGTTGAAGTGTGAGGGTGATGCGGAGGAGGTAAAGCCTGCGGTTGAGCTCCTGAGAGAAACACCCATAACTTACACACCCCAGCAAAGGGTAAGCGCCTACAGCCTCGAACTGAAGGTTAGTCTAACCGTAGGAAAAGATAGAAGGAGCTTCTCCACCACCGTATCCTACTCTCAGCCGGAGGGTGGGTTAGGTGACCTTCCAAGAAGAACGGCTCTGCAGGACGCTATGAGTATAATTTATATAGACCTGCTTGATTTCGTAGGAAGGAGGTAAGCCATGCTCATAAACCTTGAGACGGAGAAAAGCCTTGAGGAGGTGAGAAGGAACCTGGAAGAAAGGGCAAAGGCAAAGGGCTTTGGGGTTATGTCGGTGCATGAGGTCTCTCAGATACTCCAGAGCAAGGGTGTTCCTATAAACTACGGATGCGTAATAGTTGAGGTCTGCTCGCCCCGCCATGCCAGTCAGGTGCTCTCTGCAGAGCCCTACATATCCACAGCCATGCCTTGCAGAATAGCCCTTTTTGAAAGGGAAGGCAGGACGGTGCTCAGCACCATGGCACCCACAGCCATGCTTGAGATGTTTAACAGGCCCGAGCTGAAGGAAGTGGCGGAGGAGGTGGAAAAGCTCCTAAGAGAGATTATGGAGGAAAGCCTATGATATGTCCCAGATGTGGCAATGTGGAACTCCTTGAGGTAAACAAATACGGCGTTATGGTGGATATATGCCCTTCCTGCGGTGGGCTTTGGCTGGATAAAGGGGAGCTCTCAAAAATATTGGAAACTCTGCGCAGGGCGGAGAGCAGTCTCGATGAGGAATTGAGGTTCATAACAAGAGAAAACCCGGAGGTATACAGAAAATACGAAGAGTATAAGTATAAGAAGAAGAAAAAATCCATATTTGGTGAAATTTTTGACATCTTTGACTGATGGAAGACCTCAGATTTATGAAGAGGGCTCTTGAACTTGCCCTCTTGAGAAAGGGGCTCACCCATCCTAATCCCACTGTGGGTTGCGTTATAGTGAAAGACGGACAAGTGGTGGCAGAAGGATACCATGAAAGGGCTGGCATGCCCCACGCAGAAGCGGTAGCCCTTGAAAGGGCGGGTGAGAGAGCCCGTGGTTCAACCCTCTACGTGACCCTTGAGCCATGCGCCCACTTCGGAAGAACCCCACCTTGCACGGATGCCATAATAAGGGCAGGCGTAAAAAGGGTTGTGGTGGCCACCCTCGACCCCAACCCTCTGGTCTCCGGCAGGGGTGTGGAAAGGCTGAGGAAGGCGGGTATAGAGGTTTCTGTGGGTGTGCTTCAGGAAGAGGCAAGAAAGCTAAACGAGGATTTTTTCACCTACATAACCCTTGGAAGACCTTACATAACCCTCAAGTGGGCACAGAGTATAGACGGCACGATGGCAACCACCGCAGGTGAGAGTAAATGGATAAGCTCAGAAGAGTCCAGAGCCTTTGCCCACCGGCTCAGAGCTGAGGCAAGCGCAGTGCTTGTGGGTGTGAACACAGCCCTGAGGGACGACCCGGAGCTTACGGTCAGAGCTTTTGAGTGGGAAAGACAACCCCTCAGGATAGTTCTCGACCCTCAGCTGCGCATAAGAAAAGGGCTCAGACTTTTGAAAGACCGCAGGGCTCAGACCCTTGTGGTTACCGCAATAGAAGAGAGAGATAGGATAGAGACGCTGCAGGAGTTGGGCGTAAGGGTGATAGTGGCACCCTTAGAAGGTGGAGAACTAAACCTTAGGGAAGTGCTAAGGGAGCTCTACTTCATGGAGGTGATGCACCTTCTTGTGGAAGGTGGAGCTATAACCCTGACCTCTTTTATGAAGGCTGGGCTCTTTGACCGCCTCTGGGTTTTTGTTGCCCCGTTACTTTTAGGAGAGGGTAAGAGAATAGGAGACCTTAAAATAAGTTCCTTAGAAAGGGCAAAGAGGTTAAAGCTCAGAGAACTGAAAAGGTTTGGAGAAGACCTGGCTTTAGAATACACTTTCCATGAGCCTTAAAACCATCTCAAGTTCCTCGTCCGTTTTCATAACCATAACCTTTAGAAAGCTCTCCTCCTTGCTTATAACCAGCCTACCCTCTCTGTTCGCCTCCTCCTCCAGCTCTACACCCAGGAAGGAAAGCCTCTCACAGAGAGCTCCTCTTACCTCAGGGCTGTTTTCCTATACCACCGGAGAAGAGCAGGGCATCCACCTTTCCCTCCAGTAAAAACCAGTAAGCACCCACATATTTCAGGAGCCTGTGTATAAAGGCATCGAAGGCAAGCTTTGCTCTTCTGTCTCTATCCCTAAGAAGGAGGAGCTCCTTAAAGCTGTAAACCCCTGCAATGGCACCGAGCCCGGCACGATGGTAGAGAATATTTTTAAGTTCTTCGGCGGAGTAGCCTCTGTTTAACAGTTCAAGGATAATACCAGAGTCTAAGTCTCCCGGTCTTGAGACCATCATAAGACCCTCAAGGGGTGAAAAGCCCATGGAGGTTTCCAGAGAAAGACCCTCTTTTACCGCACAGATACTGCAGCCCTGTCCCAGATGCATCATGATGAGGTTTGGTCTTTCCTTTTTCAGGATTTCCTTTGCTTTTCTGAGAAGGTAAGAATAGGAAAGTCCATGAAAGCCATACCTTTTTATGCCTTCCTCGTAGAGCCTGTAGTCCAGTCCGTAGACCCTTGCATGAGGTGGTATGCTTCTGTGAAAGTCCGTATCAAAAAGGGCGTAGTGTTTGCTGTTTGGAAATAGGGTCAGGCTCTTCTTTATACCCCTAAGGGCTAAGGCGTTGTGGAGTGGGTTTATGCGGGCGAGCTCCTCCAAAAGCTCGAGCCCTCCCCCCTCTATGAGCATGGGGCTTCTGTGCTCCATACCGTGAACCACCCTGTGGGCTACCGCGTCCGGCTCCATATGTAGCTCTTTCTTCAGAGGTTCCAGAGCTCTCTCAAGCTCTTCCACTCCCCTGCATTGGTAGGAGGCGCGGAGGATTGGTCTGGTTTCCTCAAAAAGGGCGTATTTAAGAGAGGAACTGCCGTAGTTTAGGGATAAGAAAGTTTTCATCGGAGAACTCCGGGTCGTCCACACCTTCCTCATAGGCATACTTTAGAGCCCTTATCTGCATATCCTTTAACATGTCTATCAGTTTACCTCCCCTGCTCTGAAGAGAGGGTGTTCTTTGCACCACATCTATGGCAATGCTGAAGCGGTCTATCTGGTTTATGATGGCGAGCTGTAGGGGTGTGGTTATGCCTCCTCTGCCTTTCATAAAGGGCTGTAGATGGCTGGCATCTATACCTATTCTCCTGTTTTCTCTGTATCCCCGCACATGAAGGTTCTTGTGGTTTTTTCTTCTGTAGGTCAGGCGGTGTATGAGCCATGGGTATCCGTGGAAGTTGAAGATGATGGGTTTGTCTGTGGTAAAGTAAGAGTCAAAGTCTCTGTCGGGCAGTCCATCGGGGTGCTCCGTGTCGGGTGTGAGCCTGAAGAGGTTTACCACGTTCACAAACCTTATGGCGAGCTCGGGGAAAAAGTCTTTAAGCAGGAAAAAGGCACCAAGGGCTTCCTTTGTGGGTATGTCGCCACAGCTCGCCAGAACCACATCGGGCTCACGCTCCGGGTAGGTGCTGGCGAAGTCAAATATACCCACACCCTTTATCACATGACTTAGGGCTTCCTCGTAGGTGAGATACTGGGGATGAACCTGCTTATCCACCACTATTATGTTTACCCTGTTGGTGGAACGGAGACAGAGATGGGCGGTTGCCAGCAGGGTGTTGGCATCACAGGGAAAGTAAAGCCTTACCACGTTCGGCCACTTATCTACTATGCTGTTTATAAAGCCAGGGTCCTGATGGGTAAAACCGTTGTGGTCCTGACGCCATACTACGGAGGTAAGGAGAAGGTTTAGAGAACTGAGGGGTGCCCTCCAGGGCACATCCTGGCTTATGTCCAGCCACTTACCAAACTGGTTGACCATGGAGGTTATAATGGGGGCAAAGCCCTCGTAAGTGCTTAAAAGCCCATGCCTGCCGGTAAGCAGGTAACCCTCAAGCCAGCCCTCCACAGTATGCTCGGAGAGCATCTCCATAACCCTTCCTGTAGGGCTTAGGTATCCCTCGTCTTCGTCAATGGTTAGTGTTTGTGCCATCCAGACCTTTCCATGCTCGAAGGTAGGGTGTAGTCTGTTGGAGGCGGTCTCATCGGGACCAAAGAGCCGGAAGCTGTCAGGATTTTTCCTCATGACCTCTCTCAGGTAGTAGCCTAGGGGTAAGGTGTTGCTGTGTAGGTTAAACTTCTCGGATTGAAACCTTTCAGGGTCTGGCAGCTCTAAAGGTTTTCTGAGAATACCTCCGTTTGCGTAGGGTGTGTCTCCAAGCCTCCTGCCCTCCTCGGGGAACAGCTCCTCCAGATTAAGGAGTGGTTTTCCTTCCTTGTCAAAGAGTTCCTGCGGGTTGTAGCTAAGGAGCCACTCCTCAAGGAGCTTGAGGCTCTCCGGATTTTCGTGCACATCTGTGAGGGGCACCTGGTGGGACCTCCAGTAGCCCTCTATGTGTTTACCTTTAAACTCCTTGGGCGCGGTCCACCCCTTTGGTGTCTTCAGCACTATCATAGGGAGTATGGGTCTCTTAGCCTGCCCTGCCTTTATCTCCATAAGTTTTTCAAAGGCTCCCTCCATGCTTTCCATCATTATTCCAAAGACTTCAGATACCTCTTCACCTTCTACCCAGAAAGGTTCGTAGCCGTAACCTCTGAAGAGACTAACCACCTCTTCCTTTGGTAATCTTGCCAGCAGGGTAGGGTTGTTTATCTTGTAGCCGTTGAGAGACAACACTGGCAGGACGAGCCCATCTCTTTGTGGGTTGAGGAACTTGTTGGAGTGCCATGAGGTGGAAAGGGGTCCCGTCTCCGCCTCACCGTCCCCAACTATCGCAACGGTAAGCAGATCAGGATGGTCAAAAACTGCCCCAAAGGCGTGGGAAAGAGAGTAGCCCAGCTCACCACCTTCCTGAATAGAGCCGGGGAGCTCAGGCGTGCAGTGACTACCAAGACCACCGGGAAAGGAAAAGGCTTTGAAAAGTCTTTTCATACCCTCCTGGTCTCTGGAAAACTCGGGATAAAACTTGCTGAGGCTTCCCTCAAGGTAAAGGGGGGCGATGTATCCCGGAGCTCCGTGTCCGGGACCTACCACGAGCACCGCGTTGATAGGATACTTTTTTAGCAGGTAACTGGTGAAGAGGTAGACAAGACTTATATTGGGGCTTGCACCCCAGTGACCGAGAAGCCTTTTCTTAAGGTGCTCCCTCCTTAGGGGTTCTTTCAGCAAGGGGTTTTCCTTCAGATAGATCATGCCCACCGCCAGATAGTTGCATGTCCTGAAGGCTTTTAACAGCTCTTTCATAGCCCACCTCCTCCAGCCATTTTTCAAAGCTGTCTCCCCTCATTATACCTGAAAACATGGAGCTTTCCAGAGGGGTGAGAGCCTCCGGCACAAGCTCCGGTCTGAGTTTAAGGGTTCTCTCTATGGAATGCCATAGTTCCCAGAGGCTTACGAGCTGGTGGTTTCCCGAAAGTAGAACCTCCGGCACCCTCATACCTCTGAACTCCGCAGGTCTGGTATAGATGGGTGAGCCGAGCCATCTCCGGAAGGAGTCCCTTTTTATGCTCTCCGGTTCACTCAGCACGCCCGGAATTAGCCTTGAAATCCCCTCTAAAAGAACCAGAGCGAGAAGCTCACCACCCGCCAGCACAAAATCTCCCAGAGAAAGCTCCTCATCCGCAAGG
>JBCNVH010000121.1:0-8001 GCA_039630295.1 Aquificaceae bacterium
TTCAATCTTTATCCTTCTTGGTATGTATACCTCCTTAAGTCTGATATAATGTCTCACATGAACCTCATAAGGCTTCAGCTTATATACCCCGAGGAGAAGGTCAAGGAACCTGTCCTTTCGGATGGTTTGCAAAAACTTTGATGTGGTAGTGAACATAAGAACCGCTAGAGTTACCAAGAACATACAGGCATACTTGCCGTTGAAATAGACGGAGAAGAGCAGGAGATAGAGAGAGCTATAAGATTTATAGAGGAAAGGGGTGTGATGGTTCAGCCCATAGAGGGGGCAGATTTTTACCGAATGAAAGTCTCAGAGCTGGAGAGTTTGGTTTCATAGAGAGGATAAAGAAAATACTTGAGAGCGGAGTTATAGGAGATGACACCGCACCCATAAGGGTTGGAGACCGCACCTGCTTCTCACCTGTGATGTGCTTCTGCAGGACAGACACTTTAAACTGAGCTATCCACCCACCGCCATAGGCTGGAAGGTCATCTCTGTCAATGTGAGCGACCTGGCAGCAAATGGTGGCACACCTATCTGCGCACTCGTCTCTCTGGTGCTTCCCGACATGGAACTGGAATTTATGGAGGAGGTTTACCTTGGTATGAAAAAAGCCTGTGAATTTTACCGCTGTGAGGTGGTTGGTGGCAATGTGAGCAAGGGTGAAAAGCTCTGCATCGATGTGTTCATGCTGGGAGAAACGGGCAGGTTTGTAGGTAGGCAGGGCGCAAAGAGGGGTGATGCTGTCTTTGTTTCTGGAGTTCTTGGAGACTCAAGAGCTGGGCTTGAGCTTCTCCTCATGGAAAGGAAAAACTACGAGGACTTTGAGCTCAGGCTCATAGAAAAGCACCTGAGACCAACCGCCAGGGTTGACTTTTCAAAACACATATCCAAATATGCCAACGCCAGCATGGACATAAGCGATGGACTCTCCTCCGATGCCCATAAGCTGGCAAAGGCAAGCGGTGTAAAGCTCAGTCTTTTCTCCGAGAGAGTTCCCCTTTCTCGGGAGCTCCTTGCCTTCTGCAGAAGACACGGCAAAGACCCACTTTACTACGCCCTTTCTGGCGGAGAAGACTACGAACTGCTCTTTACCCATCCCCCGGAGAGGCTAAACCCCTTTCTCAGCATGGTTCAGATAGGTATGGTGGAGGAAGGAGAAGGTGTGTATCTGGACGGCAGTTTCCTTGAGCCTACGGGTTTTGACCATTTTAAGCTGTTATAATTTTTTATGTGCAGAAGTGCCCGCAGGCTATGCCTGTTTTAAATTACAGGTAAAAACCTGGGTTTTAGTAACATGAGAAGCCTTTTTATGGATGTGCCTCTGGAGCTCTGGCGCAGTTACCGGTGGCAAGTGCAGAACAGAATAAGGACAAAGGAAGAACTCAAAAAATACATAAGGCTTACGCCGGAAGAGGAGGAGGGCATAGACAGAACCGAAGGACTTTACCCCATGGCTATAACCCCCTATTACCTTTCTCTGATTAACCCGGAGGACCCGCAGGACCCCATCCGTCTTCAGGCGGTGCCAAGGGTTGAAGAAGTGGACCAGAAGTTGCAGGCTTTTGGAGAGCCAGACCCCTTCAGAGAAGAGGGTAATATCCCGGGGCTTACCCACCGCTACCCTGACAGGGTTCTCTTCACCCTGACCACCTTCTGCGCAGTTTACTGCAGGCACTGTATGAGGAAAAGGATATTTCAGGAAGGAGAAAGGGCAAGGACAAAGGAGGAAATCGACAGGTTTGTGGAATATCTGAAAAATCACCCGGAGGTCAGAGAAGTGCTCCTATCCGGAGGCGAGCCTCTTTCGGTTAGCGAGGATAAACTCCAGTATGTGCTCTCAAGGATAAGAGAGGTCCCACATGTGGAAATAATAAGGATAGGAACAAGGCTTCCTGTGCTCGCACCCCAGAGGTTTTTTGATAGAGACTTCCTCAGGCTTTTAGAGAGGTATTCTCCTATCTGGGTCAATACCCACTTCAACCATCCTAAAGAGATAACGGAGGAATCTGCGGAGGCGGTGGAAAATCTCCTCAGACATGGTGTGCCCGTAAACAACCAGACAGTGCTTTTAAAGGGTGTAAATGACAACCCTCAGGTGATGCTCACACTCATGAGGGAGCTCCTCAGGATAAAGGTCAGACCTGTCTATCTCTTCCACTGCGACCCCGTAAAGGGTGCCGTGCACTTCAGAACGGGTCTGGAAAAGGGTCTTGAGATTATGGAATACCTGAGAGGAAAAGTGTCAGGCATGGGCATACCTACCTACGCGGTGGACCTGCCCGGCGGTAAGGGCAAGGTGCCTGTGATGCCCGGCTACCTAATTAAGAAAGAGAACCACACCTACACCTTCAAAAGCCCCTTCGGACCTCTTGTGGAATACCACATCCCCGATGCCTAAACATCTGAAGCTCCTCTTCCTCTCACTTCTGGACGCCTTCAGAGAAAAGGTCGGCTATCACAGCGCTTCTCTTACTTATCAGTTCCTTGCATTTATGGGCTCTGTGCTTATGTTACTTGGCTTTGTGTCTCTGTATCTGCCCTTCCTCAAACCTGAAAGAGTTTACAAACATCTGAGTAACGCCATACCTTCCTACGCAGATTTGATGATAGCCAAGCTCTTACCTCTTTACGAGAAAAAAGCCTTTGGCTCTCTACTCTCTTTGGCTCTTTCCTACTACTTTTCCGTATCTTTTGCCAGGTCTTTAAACACTGCCTTTGGTTATCTTTACCGTAGAAAGCCTGTGGAAGGTGAGCTCTTTTTCTGGACCCTTATGCCCCTTCTGCTCCTCCTTTACGCTTCGGTGCTATCTTTCACGGTAACCCTTCTCACTCTGAGCAGGTCACTATTAGGTCCTTTCTACCAGAGGCTCACCGAGTTCCTGAACTTTTTCCTGCTTTTCCTTATTGTGTTCATGATTTACGCTTCTTATTTCCGTCCAAGAAGGAAAGTCCTTACAGCCTCTGCCTTTGTGTCTCTTATTCTTCTCCTTCTGAACAAGCTCTTTTCTATTCTGGTGGCTGAGCTGGTAAGCACCAGCCCACTATACAGCCTTATGGGCACCCCTCTTACTTTCCTCCTATGGCTGTATTATTCTTTCTTCTGTCTTCTTCTGGGTGTTTGCTTTCTCCGGAGGTTAGACGAGCCTTTCTAAAAGGTTGTTGGCACCGTTTAGCTTCTGGTAGGCACTGGAGAGCACGTAGTATATCTGCTCTCCCTCCGCTATGGAAAGGTCATAGAGGGTGATACTCAGGTCTTTGAGCACCTGATAGAGGGTGGTGTATAGGCTCTCCTCCAGCTTTTTCTCCGGATTTGGTATCTCTCTGTAGGTTTGCAGTATGTAATCACACATGCCCTTTATGCTCTTGGCTATGTTCAGCACCTCCGGGTCCTGCGCGTATATCTGCACAACCTCCGCATACCTTTCCTCTATCTCCTGAGCGGTGCTCCTGAAAAGTATATCTTCAAGGAAGAAAAGTTCCTGTCCCATGACCTTACCTCTCCTATAAATATCGTCTCCTGAGACGCATTTTCAACAGGCTAATTTTTCCAGAAATTGCACTATATCTTCCAGATTGTGTGCCTCCTGAAGTCCTTCTATCCTGTGGGTTCTGTATCCTATTATGGGCTTTTCCAGTATTAGGGCGTAGGCTATCTCCGACAGGGTGCCCCAGTTTCCACCTATGGCTACAACCGCATCTCCGCTGGCTACTACTAAAGGGTTTCTGTTCCAGCTCATGCCAGTTCTTATCTTTACCCGCACGAAAGGGTTTGCCTCCTCCCCCGTGTAAGAGGGTAAAATTCCCACAGTAAGCCCACCCTCCTCTATAGCACCCTTGCAAACCGCCTCCATTATGCCACCCCTACCACCGCATACCACCATCCAGCCCCTCCTTGCTATCTCCCTGCCCAGTAAGTATGCAATTTTGTATTCTTCAGATTCAGGAGTAGCCCTGGAAGAGCCCACTACCGCAACCTGTATCATCTCAGAGCCACACCTCCCCTGAGCACTTTCCTTAGATGCTGTCCTGTGTAGGAAAGGGGGTTCTCCGCCAGCTCCTCCGGCGGACCCACACCCACCACATAACCTCCCCTTTCTCCGCCCTCCGGTCCCAGGTCTATCAGCCAGTCCGCACACTTTATCACATCAAGGTTGTGTTCTGCACCACCGTGTTGCCCTTTCCACAAGCCTCTGAAGTATGTCTATGAGCCTTTTCACATCGTCCATGTGAAGTCCTGTGGTGGGTTCGTCCAGAAGATAAAGCGTTCTTCCCGTTTCCTTCTTGGAAAGTTCTCTTGAGAGTTTTATTCTCTGGGCTTCACCCCCTGAGAGGGTTGTGGCTGGCTGTCCCAGCCTTATGTATCCAAGACCTATATCCAGCAAAAGCTTCAACTTTTTCCTTATTGGTGGGAGATTTTCAAAGAACTCGTAGGCTTCCTCCACCGTCATGTCCAGCACATCCGCAATGCTCTTGCCCTTGTAGAGAATGTCCAGCGTTTCTCTGTTGTATCTCCTTCCCTTGCACACATCGCAGGGCACGTAAACAGGTGGTAGAAAGTGCATCTCCACCTTTATCACTCCTTCACCCTGACAGGCTTCACACCTACCACCCTTTACATTAAAGGAAAACCTCCCCGGTGTGTAGCCCCTTGCCTTTGCCTCCGGCGTCTGGGCAAAGAGGTCTCTTATGAGGTCAAAGACCTTTGTGTAGGTGGCTGGGTTTGACCTGGGTGTTCTGCCTATGGGTGACTGGTCTATGTTTATAACCCTGTCAAAGTGTTCAAGACCTTCAACCTTTTCAAAACCCTCCGCCTCCCCACCACCGCCATAAAAGACTGCCCTTGCGTATTCCCAGAGGATGTCGTAGAGAAGGGTGGATTTTCCACTTCCCGAAACGCCGGTTATACACACAAAAAGACCAACCGGTATATCCACTCTGATGTTCTTGAGATTGTGTTTCTTTGCCCCTACTATACTCAGCCATCTATCGCCGGGCTTTCTCCTTTCCCTTGGCTCCTGTATGTAAAGCTTTCCCGAAAGGTAAGCACCTGTCAGAGAGGTCTCGCTCCTGAGGAGCTCATCCACACCACCTTCAAAAACTACGCGACCTCCCCCTTTCCCCGCACCAGGACCCATATCTATGACCCAGTCCGCGCTCAGGATGGTATCAGGGTCGTGCTCCACCACTATGACCGTATTACCCAAATCTCTCAGGTCTTTGAGGGTGTTTATTAGCTTCTCCGTATCTCTGGGGTGCAGTCCTATGGAAGGCTCGTCCAGCACATAAAGGACGCCGGTGAGCTTTGAGCCTATCTGGGTAGCAAGCCTTATCCTCTGCATCTCACCCCCTGAGAGAGTTGTGGCGCTGCGGGCAAGGTTCAGGTAGTCCAGTCCCACATTAAGTAGGAAGCTGAGCCTGTCTGATATTTCCTTTATCAATCTCTCAGCTACCAGAAGGTCTTTACCATGAAGTCTGTGGGGTAAATTGTCAAAGAAAGCCTTTGCCTCCCTTATGGGCATCCATGCCACTTCCCATATGTTTTTTCCATATATGAGAACGGCGAGGGCTTCCGGTCTCAACCTTGCACCACCACACTCGGGACAGGGCTTTTCTCTTATAAACTCCTCGATTTCCTCCCTCAGCTTTTCAGACTCCTCTTCCAGAAACCTCCTCTCCAGATGCTTCACCACGCCTTCAAAGCTACTCCCTTCCATGGAGCCACCGTAAAGGAGAAAGTTTCTTATTCCATTGGGTAAATCCTTCCAGGGAGTGCGCGGGTCATAACCCAGCTTTCTCAAAATGTTCATGATAGGATAACGGAGGTAATCAAAGAAGGAGGAGTGGGTTATCCGAAAGGCATCAACTGCCGGCTCTCTCTCTTCCACGAGAAGTCTTGCATCCACCTCCCACTTGACACCAAGACCTTTGCAGACAGGACATGCACCGTAAGGAGAGTTAAAAGAGAAGAGCCTGGGAGAGAGCTCCGGTATTGAAAAGCCATGGTCAGGGCAGGTAAGTCTCTCACTGTATAGCTCTTCCCTCCGCCCCTCCACATCCTCCACCTTTATAAGCCCTTTGGAAAGTTCCAGAGCTTTCTCCATAGAGCTCAGGACCCTTGCCCTTTCTTCCTCCTCAAGGGTAAGCCTGTCCACCACCAAGTCTATGTGATGCTTTTTGTTTTTGTCAAGGGGTGGCACCTCGAGTATCCTCATGTATTCTCCGTCCACCTTTACCCTTGAAAAGCCCATGCGGTCAAGCTCTTTAAAAAGTTCTCTGAATTCTCCCTTTTTTCCTCTAACCAGAGGGGAGAGCACAGCCACACGCCTTCCTCTGTATTTTTCCCATACCTTCTCCAGTATCTCATGGGCGGAGAGACCCTCCAAGAGCCTTCCACACTCAGGACAGTGGGGTTTTCCAATGTTAGCCCATAGCACTCTCATGTAGTCGTATATCTCCGTGACCGTTCCCACTGTAGAGCGTGGGTTTTTGGAAGTGGTCTTCTGGTCTATGGCTATGGCAGGTGAAAGACCCTCTATGATATCCACCTCTGGCTTTTCCATGATGCCAAGGAACTGCCTTGCGTAAGAAGAGAGAGACTCTACATACCTTCTCTGACCCTCTGCGTAAATGGTGTCAAAGGCTAAAGAGGACTTACCGGAGCCAGAGGGTCCGGTAATGACCACCAGCTTATTCTTTGGTATTTCAAGGTCTATGTTCTTTAAGTTGTGCTGGCGAGCACCTCTTATGACAATCCTGTCTAAATAGCTCATAGCAAGCTGTTTTGTTTTTTGGATATTATATCCTCCTTAGGTGCTTCTTTGTAAGGCGATATTTGATAGGGAACGTCAGGTCTTTTGCCATCCAGAAGCTCCTCAAGGGTTATTATTTGCAATTTTGGAAAGTCCCTTCCTGTTATGCCACACCTGTAAAAGCCTGACTTGCTCGCTTCCTCAAGCATCTGTCTTGTGGGCTCTTCAAGGGTTATAAAAATCCCCCATCTGTGCCTTTTCTCTTTCCACCACACTCAGGAGCTTCCCTTATGTCCTTCACAGAAACCTTGCCACTCTTTACCTGCACTATGGCTTTTCCAAGCTTGTCCTTGTCCATGTAGAAGTATACAAGCCCATCTATGCCTTTGTCCGCTCCTCTCTTTTTGTCCGCATAGGGTCTTGCATCCACCAGAGACATTGCCCACCACTGAAATTGAAACCTGTCCTGAAATGCCAGTTCTCTTGCACCAGAAAGGTCTACCGGCTCACCTATGACCCTGTAGTCTTTGCCTGCAGAGATGCCAAAGGCGTTTTTTAGCCTCCACTTTATCAGGTTTATGGCAAGATGGGTTAGGTCTATGCCTATCCATTTTCTGTTTAGTCTGTGAGCCACCGCTATGGTAGTTCCACAACCGCAAAAAGGGTCAAGCACCAAATCCCCTTCCTTTGAGCTTGCAAGAATTATACGCTCAAGAAGGGCTTCAGGCTTTTGTGTTGGGTAGCCAAGGCGTTCTTTTGCCTGAGAGTTTATGGGTGGGATATGCCACCAGTCTTCTGGAATTTTGCCCTCAGGGTGTGGTGAGTAGGATTTTGCACCTTCCCCATGTTTTCCCCATGCCCATTTACTTTTCCTCTTTGATGGGTCAAGGCGATAAGGAACTCTAACCGCATCACCGTAAAACTCGTATTCATCCGTCTTTGAATAAAAAAGAATAATGTCATGCTTTTTTGCAAAGTATCTGCTACTCTTTCCACCACCTGTATAACACCATACTATTTCATTTCTGAAGTTTTTATGTCCAAAGACAGCATCCATAAGCACTTTCAGGTAATGGCTTGCGGTAGGGTCGCAGTGCATGTATACTACCGGTAGGCTTTAAAACTCTTTTCAATTCCAGAAGCCTTATACACATCATCGTCAGATAAGCAAGCATATCGTTGCACTGAGAAACTCCCTGAAAGCCTTCATTATGTCCACCACCTGAGAAGGTGCTGTCTGTATTATCTC